>JABXIK010000147.1 GCA_013373125.1 Gammaproteobacteria bacterium
AACCAACTGAACTACCAGTCCACTTTATAATGATGTCGAACAGACATCGCCAATCTTGGGAAGATTGGTGGGTGATGACAGGATCGAACTGCCGACCCCCTCCTTGTAAGGGAGGTGCTCTCCCAGCTGAGCTAATCACCCCGAAAGCGTGGAGCGCATTTTATATAACTTAATGTCCCTGTCAATCACCTAAATGAAATTTTTTTCATATTTTGCAAGTACTTAGCGAGTTTTGTGTATATTTCAAGCAGTTAGGACACTTTCCAATTTCATAGGGTTTTATGCGCCTTGCCCCATAAAATAAAACCCGGCCATGCCGGGTTTTATTAGTACTCTATTTAAGCCTGCAGCAGATGTCATCACTGAGCGACTAACAAGCGGCCACGATTCTTATCTATAGTGGCTATACCAATGCCCTTCACCTTCGCAAGCTCATCGATATGTTGAAAATCTCCATGTTCTTGACGGTACTTCACAATTTCTTGGGCTTTCTTAATACCGATATTATGAAGCTCGGCCAACTCTTCGACACTGGCCCGGTTAACATCAATGGCTTGCTCTACGGCAGCGCTATCCGCCTGAGTGGATGTGTCATTATCCGCCTGTGTTGGCATCGCCATTACAGCCAATGTCAAACATAGCAATACACAAGATTGAATTCGGGTTAAAACAATCATTAGAAATCTCCTTATTTCAAGTGAAACCCCACCCTAAACAAGGAAACCTAGGATTTACGTAAGCCACCTCGTACAAAACTGTCAGCCAAACCTGACAGTCATTGCAGATTCAGAAACAAGTATGATTAACCAGCCAATTCGTTTTCGATTAACGTCAAGGCTTCGATCGGGTCTTTCGCTTGTGTAATTGGACGACCAATTACCATGTAGTCCACTCCCGCTTCCATAGCCTGCTTAGGGGTCATGATACGGCGTTGATCACCTTGAGCAGCAAAACTTGGGCGAATACCTGGCGTCACCAATTTGAAGTCTTGGCCACACAACTGCTTAAGCATCACCGCCTCTTGAGCAGAACACACAACGCCATCTAAGCCACTTTTCTTGGTTAATTCCGCTAGTCGCTGCACCTGAGCCTGAGGCTCCACATCCAAACCAATACCCGCCAAGTCATTTTGTTCCATGCTTGTCAGTACGGTAACACCAATCAAAAGAGGCTTTTGCTGGAATTTATCTAACGCTTCACGTGCGGCAACCATCATACGTTCACCACCACTAGCATGGACATTCACCATCCAAACGCCTAGATTTGCCGCAGCCGCAACCGCTTTTGCACAGGTATTTGGAATATCGTGAAATTTCAAATCCAAAAACACATCAAAACCTTTGTTCTGTACCGCTTCAACTAATTGTGGGCCTTCACTGGTAAACAATTCTTTACCAATTTTTAAGCGGCAGCGATTTGGGTCTAAACGCTCTACCAACTCAAGGGTTTGAGCGCGATTATCAAAGTCTAAGGCGACAACAATGGGTTTATTAGGCATGGGAAATCCTTACGGTTGACTGCGATTTCGCGCGATTACGTTGGGTGTAAGCCAGCTTGGGAATAAACGTTTCCCACTCTTTACAACTTGGACAGCGCCAATAGTGTTTATCGGCTTCAAACCCGCATTGTCGACATGCGAATTCATCGGAGGATTGCTGCAATTGCAACATAATGTGTTTTAGGCTGCGCACATAATCAAGAGATAGCGCTTCGCCTTTTTCAATTAAATGATCCAGTAATAAACTAAACCCCTCGTAAGTGGGGACTTGGGCTATAAACTGTGTAAGTTTATCAATAGATTCATCTAGAGATTGATGCTGTGCGATATGCGTTGCATAGCTGTGTAACGTTAAAGGCATAGGATGTTCCTGCCACAACTGTTCTAAAATGCGCTGTAATTCTTGCGGGCGATGCCTTTGAGAGAACAACTCCTGCAGTTGTGGTAACACTACGTACAAGATACTCGGCTCGTACTCTAACGCTTCTTTTAAGCTGGCCAGCATTTTATTGGGGAAGCCTTCAATTTCAGCCATATTTGCTTCCAACAACAACGCACGCACACACCGGCTATCCAATTTAAGCGCACGTTGAATATAACGCTGAGCTTCTCGCCAATTTTGTTGTTTCATGGCCTCATCAGCCAGTTCACAACAGGCATATGCCATGGCTTTGTTGTTTTTCAAGTATTTGGCTTCATCCGCCAAGGATAAAATACTTTTCCAGTCCTGCTCCTCTTCATAAAGCGTCACTAATTTACTCAGTACCTTTGGCTTTAAATGATTATTGCCTTTAAGTAACTCCAATAAGAGTCGTTCCGCCCTATCTAATAAACCCGCATTTAAATAATCCGAAGCCAGAGCCAATTGAATTTCAGCAGAAAGTTTTTTATCCAGATCAGGGCGAGCAAATAAACTTTGGTGTATCGAAATAGCCTTATCTATTTCACCGCGACGACGATAGAAGGTTCCTAAGCTTAATTGTAAATCTAAGGCCTCTTCACGTTCGGCCATATTGAGAATGACTTGCATGGTTTCGGATTGACGATCCCCCGCCAGCATATCCAAACTCGGAAACGCCGTATGATTGGCTTTTTTTCGACCGTCGTAGCGACCCAGCAGCCAACCTAAGGCCACTGCCAACACTAAGACAAGTAATAAGGTGAGATCCATAAATTTACTGAAGTTGCTCTAAGCGCTTAATGGATTGATCCAACTGTTTTTGAAGCTTTTGGCTTTTACGGGTAACTCGCCACAACCATAAACTATTAATTAACATGCCGAGCAAACAACCTACCAACAGACTCACCACCACCAAAATGCCAAGAGACAAGGAAGGGCTTTGCCATAACACAAGGTTTAATTCCACCATTTGGCCATTACGCAAAGTCAGCACGATGCCACATAAAATCACCAACAATGCCAATGCAAAACTTAAAAATGCCTTAAACCAAGCCATGGTATGTATCCTAAACAGTAACTGAGGGGATTATCCCCGTTGCGAGATTGGGTTGCAATGCCGCTATCGCGGTGGTGTATACCTTAAATCTTGTAAGTTCAAATCTAGCTCGCAATCGGTTTTTAATCGAACCAATTTACGCGCCCTTAAGGCCACTCGAAAATGCTCGCTTAGGCTTTGCCCTATACGCCCTTTAATCTGATCACTATGGATTAAAACATTGTCCAAATCCCCATATTGATCCAATAATTGACCAGCCGTTTTCGGTCCCACACCCGCCACACCGGGTACATGATTGGTGGTATCCCCCACTAAACTTAAGAAATCCACTAACTGATGGGGCTCAAGCCCTAATTGCTGGCGAACATCATCTGGATGTAAGAAGCGTTTATCAAAGTGGTGATACAAGCGTATAACGCCTTTGGCAATTTGCATAAAGCCTTTATCGGTCGAAACAATGGTCACTCGACCACCCTTAGCGGCAGTCTTAACCGCTAACGTGGCGATGACATCATCTGCTTCAAATTGATCATAGACAATACTCGCAATACCCAAATCTTTAAACCTTGCCATATAGGCAGGCAGTGCTTGCCCCAACTCATCCGGCATGGGCTTGCGATCCGCTTTGTAATCTGGATATATAGCGTGCCGCCATGTGGGTCCTTTACCATCAAACACACACGCCACATGGGTAGCGTCAACTATCTCTAAGTCTTTTAAAATCGCATTCTGACTGAGCAATAAGGTTTGCTCGATGGCATCTTGGCTATGTTGAGACTGCGCCGCATAGATACGGCGAATCAAATTCATAGCATCGATTAATAATAGGTTCATACCTCAGCCTCGTCGTGCTGTTGCATTTTCCATAGATCCGCGTATCGCCCTTGTTGAGCTATCAGGGTCTTATGATTACCTTGCTCAATAATCTTGCCTTTATCTAACACCAAGATGCGATGAGCATTCACCACGGTAGAGAGTCGATGGGCAATCACCACACTGCTTTTACCCTGTGATACTTCATTAATGGCATCCAACACGGCTTTTTCTGACGCGCTATCTAATGAACTGGTGGCCTCATCAAATAACAAAATGCTCGGCTGCTTTAAAATGGTTCTTGCTATAGCCACTCGTTGTTTTTCACCGCCAGATAGTTTTAATCCTCGCTCACCTACTTCGGTGTCGTAGCCATTGGGCAATCGGGCCACAAAATCTTCCAAGTGAGCTAACTTAATAGCGTGCTTAACCTCATCATCAGATGCATTGGGGCGACCGTAACGTACATTTTCTAACAAGGTAGAAATGAACAACACGGTATCTTGAGGCACCACAGCAA
>JABXIK010000106.1 GCA_013373125.1 Gammaproteobacteria bacterium
ACTGTGGCGGTTTCGGTACTGAAGAGTACAACGAAATGCTAGAGCTAGTAGACATGGAACTACGTGACCTACTAACTGAATACGATTTCCCAGGTGATGACACTCCAATCGTTCCTGGTTCTGCGCTAATGGCATTGAACGGCGAAGACGCTGATGGTCTTGGTACTTCTGCTGTTAAGAAGCTTCTAGAGACTCTAGATGCTTACATTCCTGAGCCAGAGCGTGCAATCGATGGTTCATTCATCATGCCGATCGAAGACGTATTCTCTATCCAAGGTCGTGGTACAGTAGTAACTGGTCGTGTTGAGCGCGGTATCGTTAAGACTGGTGAAGAAGTTGAAATCGTAGGTATCAAAGAGACTACGAAAACAACTGTTACTGGTGTTGAAATGTTCCGTAAGATCCTAGACGAAGGCCGTGCCGGTGAAAACTGTGGTGTTCTTCTTCGTGGTACTAAGCGTGACGAAGTACAGCGTGGTCAAGTATTGGCTCAGCCAGGTACTATCAACCCACACACTAAATTCGAAGCCGAAGTATACGTACTAGGTAAAGATGAAGGTGGTCGTCACACTCCATTCTTCAAAGGTTACCGTCCACAGTTCTACTTCCGTACAACGGACGTAACTGGTGAATGTCTACTACCTGAAGGCGTTGAAATGGTAATGCCTGGTGATAACGTTCAACTAGGTGTTGAGCTAATTCACCCAATCGCGATGGACGAAGGTCTACGTTTCGCGATCCGTGAAGGTGGTCGTACTGTAGGTGCGGGCGTTGTTGCTAAGATCATCGAATAATCGTTGATCAAGCAATGAAATAAAAAGGCAGCTTCGGCTGCCTTTTTAGGTGAAGCCCCTGGTTGATTTAATTAGGGGTGTCTCATTTGGGATTATCTTGGATGAGAATTGTACGGGCATCGCGGCTAGTGAAAATTATTTAGTAAAACTGCGCTAAATAGTTGATTTTTATACTAGCTTAAGTAGAATGCACCGCCCGTATATCGGGATAGGCCAGTAGTTCAATTGGTAGAGCGTCGGTCTCCAAAACCGAAAGTTGGGGGTTCGAGTCCCTCCTGGCCTGCCAAATTTTTTAAGGAAGTGGCACTTGTTGCCACTTTTTTGCTATAGGAATTTGCGAGTATGAGTGGAAACACCAATGCCACAAAATCGCCATTAAACGCTATTAAATGGTTGCTTGCTATTGCAGTTGCAGCTGGTGCGGTTGTTGGTAATCAGATGTATGCAGAAGTGGGTTTGCTGTATCGCATATTAGGTGTGGTTGCATTATTTGCAGTGGCGTTTGGTTTTGCTGCAATGACCACTCAAGGCAAAGCCTTTTTGACCTTGCTGAAAGAAGCTAATATAGAGCGCCGTAAGGTTGTTTGGCCGACTCGTCAAGAAACCGTACAAACTACTTTAATTGTTGTAGCTGTGGTTGTTTTGGTTGCAATTATCTTGTGGGGTCTAGATTCTCTGCTAAGCTGGATCGTTTCTAGCGTTATTGGATAGGAGAGCCCAATGGCTATGCGCTGGTATGTTGTTCATGCCTACTCAGGTTATGAAAAGCGAGTGATGAACTCGCTAAAAGAACAAATTGAACTGCACGGCATGCAGGATAGCTTCGGTGAAGTGTTGGTTCCAACCGAAGAAGTGATCGAAATGCGCGATGGTAAAAAGCGCAAGAGTGAGCGTAAGTTCTATCCTGGTTATGTGTTAGTTGAAATGGATATGAATGATGCTTCTTGGCACTTAGTTAAAGAAACTCCACGCGTAATGGGTTTCATTGGTGGTACGGCAGATAAGCCTGCGCCAATTACTAAGAAAGAGGCGGATGCCATTCTGCAGCGTGTGCAGGAAGGTGAGACGGCACAGCCTACTCATAAAACGATTTATGAGCCAGGTGAGATGATTCGCGTCATCGATGGTCCGTTTGCTGACTTTAACGGTGTGGTTGAGCATGTTGACTACGTTAAGTCTCGCTTAAAAGTAGCAGTTACTATTTTCGGTCGTTCTACGCCTGTCGAACTTGAGTTTGGCCAAGTAGAAAAATCTGCTTAATTGCCCTGTTGGCAATTAAGTCGGTGCTCATAAATATTAATAACAAGAATAGCTGGCAGGGTCATGAGTAATCATGGTTTTGGCCGGCTTTTCATGCAATTAAGGTTTGTGTGGCGCTAGTTTAACCGGGGAGCCGAAAGGCGTTATCACCCAATGTGAGGTAATCATGGCTAAGAAAATCGAAGCTTATATCAAGCTACAAGTACAAGCCGGTGCAGCTAACCCAAGTCCTCCAGTAGGTCCTGCGTTAGGTCAGCACGGTCTAAATATCATGGAATTCTGTAAAGCGTTCAACGCTTCTACGCAAAAGATGGACGGTCCGGTACCGGTTGTCATCACTGTGTATAGCGATCGTAGCTTTACTTTTGAAACCAAAACTCCACCAGCGTCTTACTTGCTTAAGAAAGCTGCCGGCCTTAAGAGCGGTTCTGCCCGTCCTAACACTGACAAGGTTGGTAAAGTGACTCGCGCTCAGCTAGAAGAAATCGCTGAGATCAAAATGAAAGACCTTACTGCAGCTGATATGAATGCTGCTGTACGTACTATCGCTGGCTCTGCTCGCGCTATGGGTCTTGAGACTGAGGGTGTTGAGTAATGGCTAAGTTATCTAAGCGCGTTAAAGCGTTCCGCGAAAAAGTAGACACACTAAAGACTTACAGCGTTGCTGAAGCGGTTTCTATTTTAAAAGAAGTATCTAGCGTTAAGTTTGCTGAGTCTGTAGACGTAGCAGTTAACCTAGGTATCGATGCGCGTAAATCTGACCAAAACGTTCGTGGTGCAACTGTACTTCCAAACGGTACTGGTAAAGAAGTTCGCGTAGCAGTATTCACTCAAGGCGCAAACGCTGATGCAGCTAAAGAAGCTGGTGCAGACGTTGTAGGTATGGACGATCTAGCTGCTCAAATGAAAGGCGGCGATCTAGATTTTGGCGTAGTTATCGCCTCTCCAGATGCAATGCGCGTTGTTGGTCAATTAGGTCAGGTTCTTGGTCCTCGCGGCCTTATGCCTAATCCTAAAGTTGGTACTGTAACTCCTGATGTTGCCACTGCGGTTAAAAACGCAAAAGCGGGTCAAGTACGTTACCGTAACGACAAGAACGGTATCATTCACTGTTCTCTAGGTAAGGTAGCTTTCGAAGAGAAAGCCATCGCTGAAAACTTGGCAGCACTTGTTGCTGACCTTAAGAAAGCGAAACCTGCCAATGCTAAAGGTACTTATGTTAAGAAAGTAACGCTTTCTACTACCATGGGTCCTGGTATTGCAATCGATTTATCTAGCGTTGACGCGTAATCAACACTAGAGCAAAGAACTTTGGGGTCCTCTTCTTGTAAGGGGACTGTCAAAGACCGCAGGTGTAAATAGATTGAGTGACTTTACGAGTCTGTATTCCAAGATATTTACTTAATGGCCTGCGCAGATGGTGTGCGCCCCGATTCAGAATTTTGAATTAAGTACTGAGTTAAGTCGCACCTAACTTGCTCGTAAGAGCATAAACATGACTTGTAGGAGTTGAATGTGGCTTTAGGTCTGAACGAAAAGAAAGCGATCGTAGCTGAAGTTCAGGAAGCTGCTTCTACCGCTCTATCAGCAGTGGTTGCGGATGCCCGTGGCGTAACTGTTGGAGCGATGACTGCTCTTCGTAAAGAAGCTCGTGAAAACGGCGTCTGGATGAAGGTAGTTCGTAACACTCTAGCTAAGCGTGCAATCGAAGGTACTTCAGTTGAGTGTCTATCTGACTCTCTAACTGGTCCAAGCTTAATCGCATTCTCTGCAGAACACCCAGGTGCTGCAGCGCGTATTTTCAAAAATTTCGCGAAAGAAAACGATAAGTTTGAGCTAAAAGTAGCTGCCTTCGAAGGTGAGTTAGTAGATTTCGGCATGTTGGCCTCTTTGCCAACTTACGACGAAGCTATTGCGAAGCTTATGGCTGTTATGAAAGAAGCAGCGGCTGGCAAATTGGTACGTACCATTGCAGCTGTACGCGATCAGAAAGAAGGCGAAGCAGCTTAATCTTTATATTAAGCGGCTTTCTTTTAAAGAATATATTGGGCTTTGTGCCCCTTAAGTTAGGTATTTAAAAATGGCGATTTCTCAAGAAGATATCCTAAACGCAATTGCGGAAATGTCTGTAAAAGACGTTGTTGAACTAGTTTCTGCAATGGAAGAAAAATTCGGCGTAACTGCGGCTGTTGCTGCTGCTGCTCCTGCTGGCGGTGACGCTGGTGGTGCTGCTGAGCAAACTGAATTCGACGTAATTCTTACTGATGCTGGCGAGAAGAAAGTTAACGCTATCAAAGCAGTTCGTGAAGCAACTGGTCTTGGTCTTAAAGAAGCCAAAGCTATGGTTGACGGCGTTCCTGCTGCTGTACGTGAAGGCGTATCTAAAGAAGAAGCAGAAGAGCTTAAAGCTAAGCTTGAAGCTGCTGGTGCGAAGGTTGAACTTAAGTAATATTAAGTTTGAATCTTGCATTGCATAAAGTGAGGCGCTAACTTAGTTAGCTGCACACTGGCTGGTGGGCTATTGTCTGCCGGCCTTTTTCCGTTCTGTGCTGAGTTGTCTAGTAGTTTGTTGTTAGTTCATTTTGGCCAGTCGGCGGCTTTTTGAAGCCAAAACGCGCGGGACTTCGGGTCCATATTACAAAACCTTCATCAAGGTTTTAGTCTAGGTGATACAGCTGGGGATTGCTGATGGCGTACTCTTACACAGAGAAAAAACGAATCCGTAAGGATTTTGGCAAGTTGCCAAGGGTGATGGATGTCCCCTATTTGCTTGCTATTCAATTAGATTCATATCGTAGCTACTTGCAAGCGGACAAGGCAGTGGATGCACGCGTGGACATAGGTCTACATGCGGCGTTCAAGTCGGTATTTCCGATCGTAAGCTACAGCGGCAGTGCAGCACTTGAGTACGTGAGTTACCGTCTAGGTGTGCCTGTTTTTGACGAAAAAGAATGTATGTTACGCGGCGTGACCTATGCGGCACCGCTACGCGTTAAGGTGCGTCTGATCATTTATGATAAAGACTCATCCAACAAAGCTATTAAAGACATCAAAGAGCAAGAAGTGTACATGGGTGAAATGCCTTTGATGACCGATAATGGTACTTTCATTATCAATGGTACAGAGCGTGTTATCGTATCCCAGCTTCACCGCTCTCCTGGTGTGTTCTATGATCACGATAAAGGTAAAACCCATTCATCCGGTAAGCTGTTGTATAGCGCCCGTGTGATTCCTTACCGTGGTTCATGGTTAGACTTTGAATTTGATCCTAAAGATTTGGTTTATGCCCGTATCGACCGTCGTCGTAAGCTTCCTGCTACGATTCTGTTGCGTGCGCTTGGCTTTGAAACTGGCCAAATTCTTGAAATGTTCTTCGATAACGATAAGTTCCACATTGATGGTGAAACCCTTCGTTTAGAATTGATCCCAGAGCGTCTACGTGGTGAAACCGCTTCTTTTGATATGGTTGATCCAAAAGGTAATGTGATTGTTGAAGAAGGTCGTCGTATTACGGCGCGTCACATTCGCCAAATGGAAAAAGAAGGCATGACCACCCTAGAAGTGCCCTCGGATTACTTCTATGGCAAAACCATTGCGAAAGACATTGTGGACCCATCAACTGGTGAGTTGATCGCAGAATGTAACAGCGAGATCACCGTTGAATTGCTAGAGCAAATCGTATCTGCTGGCATTAAAGAAGTGGAAACCATCTATAGCAATGAACTAGACTGTGGTGCGTTCATTTCTGACACATTACGTATCGATCCTTCGCGTACGCGTCTTGAAGCGTTAGTTGAAATCTATCGCATGATGCGCCCTGGCGAGCCACCAACGAAAGAATCTGCTGAAGGTCTTTTCGAGAACTTGTTCTTCACTGATGAGCGTTATGATCTATCTGCGGTAGGTCGTATGAAGTTCAACCGTCGTCTAGGTCGTGAAGAAGTTGAAGGCTCTGGCACGTTAAGCAACGAAGACATCATCGATGTATTGAAGGGCTTAATTGATATTCGTAACGGTAAAGGTGAAGTGGATGATATCGATCACCTAGGTAACCGTCGTATCCGTTCAGTTGGTGAAATGGCTGAAAACCAATTCCGTGTTGGTTTAGTACGTGTTGAGCGTGCGGTACGTGAACGTTTATCTATGGCTGAATCTGAAGGCTTGATGCCACAAGATTTGATCAATGCTAAGCCGGTTGCTGCTGCAATCAAAGAATTCTTTGGTTCTTCTCAGTTGTCTCAGTTCATGGACCAAAACAATCCGCTATCAGAAGTGACGCACAAGCGTCGTATTTCTGCATTAGGCCCAGGTGGTTTGACTCGTGAACGTGCTGGCTTCGAGGTACGTGACGTACACGCTACTCACTATGGTCGTGTTTGTCCGATCGAAACCCCTGAAGGTCCAAACATCGGTTTGATTAATTCGTTATCTACTTATGCTCGTACTAACGAATACGGTTTCCTAGAAACGCCGTACCGTAAAGTGGTAGATGGTAAGGTAACGGACGACATCATGTACTTGTCTGCCATTAACGAATCTAACTACGTAATCGCACAGGCGTCTGCGCCACGTGATGAGAACGGTAAGTTAACGGGTGACTTGATCAGTGTTCGTCACAAAAATGAATTTACAGTAACGCCTCCTGAAAACGTAACCTTGATGGACGTATCTCCTCAACAGGTTATCTCGGTTGCAGCGTCTTTGATTCCATTCCTAGAGCACGACGATGCTAACCGTGCATTGATGGGATCGAACATGCAACGTCAGGCGGTACCGACTCTGGTTGCTGAAAAGCCACTTGTAGGTACGGGTATTGAAAGCAACGTAGCACGCGACTCTGGTGTGTGTGTGGTTGCTAAGCGTGGCGGTGTAATCGACACAGTGGATGCTTCTCGTATTGTTGTTCGCGTCAACGACGACGAACTACAAGCTGGTGAAGCCGGTGTTGATATTTACAACTTAACGAAATACACCCGTTCTAACCAAAACACCTGCATTAACCAGAAGCCACTTGTGCTTCAAGGTGACGTGGTAGAGCGTGGCGACATCATGGCAGACGGTCCTTCCGTTGACCTTGGTGAACTTGCCCTTGGTCAGAATATGCGTATCGCGTTCATGCCTTGGAACGGTTACAACTACGAAGACTCCATCTTACTATCTGAAAAAGTGGCACAAGAAGATCGCTTGACCACTATCCACATTCAGGAACTGACCTGTGTGGCGCGTGATACTAAGTTAGGGCCTGAAGAAATTTCTGCGGATATTCCAAACGTAGGTGAGTCTGCGTTAGGTAAGCTAGATGAGTCCGGCATCGTGTACATCGGTGCTGAAGTGAACCCTGGTGATATCCTAGTAGGTAAAGTAACGCCTAAAGGCGAAACACAACTTACTCCAGAAGAAAAACTACTGCGCGCAATCTTCGGTGAAAAAGCGTCTGACGTGAAAGATACTTCTCTTCGCGTGAAAACCGGTACCACAGGTACGGTTATCGACGTTCAAGTATTCACCCGTGATGGCGTAGAAAAAGATCAACGTGCTCGCGATATCGAGAAGTCACAGTTGGATCAAGTACGTAAAGACTTAAACGAAGAGTTCCGCATTGTTGAACAAGCGACGTTTGAGCGTCTAGCACGTACCTTATCTGGCTTGAAAGTGGCTGCGGCACCGGGTCTGAAGAAAGGTGATACCTTATCCGATGAATATCTAGCAGAGCTTGAGCACAGCCAATGGTTCAAGATTC
Organism: Gammaproteobacteria bacterium; assembly: GCA_013373125.1. GTDB lineage: Bacteria > Pseudomonadota > Gammaproteobacteria > Pseudomonadales > Oceanobacteraceae > Bermanella. The sequence continues at coordinate 7,795 of JABXIK010000106.1, forward strand.
GTCCACAAGACGAAGAAGCGGCTGAGCTATTAGAGCGTGCTGAAGAAGCCCTTGAAGAGCGTCGTAAAGAGCTTGACGAGAAATTCGAAGATAAGAAGAAGAAACTACAAACCGGTGATGACTTGGCTCCTGGCGTTCTGAAGATTGTTAAGGTTTACCTAGCCATCAAACGTAAGATCCAGCCGGGTGATAAGATGGCGGGTCGTCACGGTAACAAAGGTGTTATCTCAGCGATCATGCCAATCGAAGACATGCCTTATGATGAAAAAGGTGTGCCGGTTGATATCGTGCTAAACCCTCTAGGTGTACCGTCACGTATGAACGTGGGTCAGATCCTAGAAACACACATGGGTATGGCAGCGAAAGGTTTGGGTGAGAAGATCGACGAAATGATCAAGCAGCAACGTGCCGTTGCTGATATTCGCGAATTCTTAGGCAAGATCTATAACCACAGCGACGAAGTGATTCAAGAAGATTTGGATAGCTTCAACGATGCGGAGATTTTAGAGCTAGCTGGCAACTTGCGTAAGGGTGTGCCTATGGCAACACCTGCATTCGATGGCGCCAAAGAAACCGAACTGAAACACATGCTACGTCTAGCAGGTATTCCAGACTCAGGTCAGGTTACCTTGTTCGATGGTCGTACTGGTGATCAATTCGATCGTCCAGTAACCGTTGGCTACATGTACATGCTGAAACTGAACCACTTGGTAGACGATAAAATGCATGCTCGTTCTACAGGTTCTTACAGTCTGGTTACGCAACAACCATTGGGCGGTAAAGCACAATTCGGTGGTCAGCGTTTCGGGGAGATGGAAGTGTGGGCACTAGAAGCATACGGTGCAGCATATACTCTTCAAGAAATGCTAACTGTTAAATCCGATGACGTTACCGGTCGTACCAAGATGTATAAAAACATCGTGGATGGTGATCATCGTATGGAACCAGGTATGCCTGAATCCTTTAACGTATTGGTTAAAGAAATTCGTTCTCTCGGTATCGATATCGAACTGGAAAACGAATAAGGCTCTGATCCTATATCAGATTATGGACGCGGGTTTCGGCCCGCGGTTATTAACTCCGCTAGGAGCTAAAGGCAGATGAAAGACTTATTAAATTTGCTTCGCAAAGAGTCTCAGGCTGAAGAATTCGACTCAATTCGAATCGGCCTTGCGTCACCTGATATGATCCGTTCATGGTCATTCGGTGAGGTTAAAAAACCCGAAACAATTAACTATCGTACGTTCAAACCTGAACGTGATGGTTTATTCTGTTCTCGTATTTTTGGTCCTATTAAGGACTATGAGTGCTTGTGCGGAAAATATAAGCGTCTAAAACATCGCGGTGTTATCTGTGAGAAATGTGGTGTTGAAGTAACGCTTGCTAAAGTACGTCGTGAGCGTATGGGTCACATTGAACTGGCGAGCCCTGTTGCTCACATCTGGTTCTTGAAGTCTCTACCAAGCCGTATCGGTTTGATGCTAGACATGACCCTACGTGATATCGAACGCATTCTTTACTATGAATCATTTGTTGTAATCGATCCAGGCATGACCACGCTTGAAAAAGGTCAGCTGTTGAACGATGAACAATATTACGAAGCCATTGAAGAATTCGGTGACGAATTCGATGCGAAGATGGGTGCAGAAGCGGTTCAAGCGCTATTAGCTGACATCGATCTTGAGCACGAAGTGCAAGATTTGCGCGAGCAAATCCCTGCGACGAATTCTGAAACCAAGCTTAAGAAAATTTCTAAGCGTCTTAAGTTGCTAGAAGCTTTCCACAAGTCCGGTAACGATCCTAAGTGGATGGTTATGACTGTGTTGCCTGTGCTTCCACCAGATCTACGTCCATTGGTTCCATTGGATGGTGGTCGTTTTGCAACGTCAGATTTGAACGACCTATATCGTCGTGTAATCAACCGTAACAACCGTTTGAAGCGTCTACTTGAGCTAAATGCGCCAGACATCATCGTACGTAACGAAAAGCGTATGTTGCAAGAGTCTGTGGATGCGCTATTGGATAACGGTCGTCGTGGTCGTGCGATCACAGGTTCTAACAAGCGTCCTCTGAAATCACTTGCTGACATGATCAAAGGTAAGCAAGGTCGTTTCCGTCAAAACCTTCTTGGTAAGCGTGTTGACTACTCAGGTCGTTCTGTAATTACCGTAGGTCCTTACTTGCGTCTACATCAGTGTGGTCTTCCTAAGAAGATGGCACTTGAGCTATTTAAACCATTTATCTTCAGTAAGCTTGAGCACCGTGGTTTAGCCACTACCATCAAGGCCGCTAAGAAAATGGTAGAACGTGAAGAAGCCGTTGTATGGGATATCTTGGATGAAGTGATCCGTGAGCACCCAGTGATGCTTAACCGTGCACCAACCCTTCACCGTTTGGGTATCCAAGCGTTTGAACCGTTACTGATCGAAGGTAAAGCGATCCAGTTGCACCCACTTGTGTGTGCGGCTTATAACGCTGACTTTGACGGTGACCAAATGGCGGTACACGTTCCATTAACCACCGAAGCTCAGTTAGAAGCGCGTGCGTTAATGATGTCGACGAACAACGTACTTTCACCTGCAAACGGTGATCCGATCATCGTACCGTCTCAGGACGTTGTATTGGGTCTTTACTACATGACCCGTGATCGTGTGAACGCCCGTGGTGAAGGTTCTATTTTCGCGAACTTAGAAGAAGTTCAACGCGCTTACCGTACTGGTCAAGCCGAACTGCACGCGAAAGTAAAAGTACGTATTACCCAAACTGTTTACGCAGAAGATGGCTCTGAAGTGACAACCACTAACGTTGAAGATACAACGGTTGGTCGTGCGTTGTTATTCGAAATCGTACCAAAAGGTATCCCTTTTGAAGCGGTTAACCAAGCCATGAAGAAGAAGGCAATTTCTAAGCTATTAGATATGGCCTACCGTAACTGTGGTCTGAAAGACACGGTTATCTTTGCTGACCAAGTTATGTATACCGGTTTCCAATATGCAACCAAGTCTGGTGCATCGATCGGTGTAAACGACTTCGTTATCCCTGATGCGAAAGCCAAGATCATCGGTGAAGCCGAAGGTCAGGTAAAAGAGATCGAAGATCAATTTGCATCTGGTTTGGTAACGCAAGGCGAAAAATACAACAAGGTTGTGGATATCTGGTCTCGCGCTAACGAATTAGTAGCGAAGGCGATGATGGACAACCTTGGTACTGACGAAGTGGAAGATCGCGACGGCAACATCGTTGACCAAGAATCTTTCAACAGCGTTTACATGATGGCCGACTCCGGTGCGCGTGGTAGCCCGGCACAGATTCGTCAGCTAGCAGGTATGCGTGGTCTGATGGCGAAGCCGGACGGCTCCATCATCGAGACACCGATCACGGCAAACTTCCGTGAAGGTCTATCGGTTCTTCAGTACTTTACCTCTACCCACGGTGCGCGTAAGGGTCTTGCGGATACCGCATTGAAGACGGCGAACTCCGGATACCTAACTCGTCGTTTGGTTGACGTAGCTCAGGACGTGGTAGTAACTGAAGCGGACTGTGGCACTGACGATGGTCTAATGATGACGCCATTGATCGAAGGCGGCGACGTGGTAGTGCCACTAGGTGGTCGTATCCTTGGTCGTGTGATCGCACAAGACGTAATCAAGCCTGGTACTGCTGATGAAGTGGTTGCACCAGCGGGCACACTAATCGATGAGAAATGGGTTGAAACCATTGAAGCGGCTAGCGTGGACGAGTTGAAAGTACGCTCTCCAATTACCTGTCGTACTAAGTTCGGTATCTGTGCGCAATGTTACGGTCGTGACCTAGCTCGTGGCCATATTGTTAACCCAGGTGAGTCTGTGGGTGTTATCGCGGCACAGTCTATCGGTGAGCCAGGTACACAGCTAACCATGCGTACGTTCCACATCGGTGGTGCGGCATCTCGTGCTACTGCTATCGACAGCGTACAAGTTAAAAATGCAGGTACAGTACGTCTTCACAACATGAAGACGGTAGAACGTGAAGACGGTGCATTAGTATTGGTATCTCGTTCTAGTGCCATCGCCATTGCCGATGAATTCGGTCGTGAGCGTGAATTATATAAACTGCCATACGGTGCGGTTGTGACGTCTAAAGACGGCTCAACAGTAGAAGCGGGTCAGAAGATCGCAACTTGGGATCCACATACTCACCCAATCATCTCGGAAGTAGCGGGTAAGATTGAGTTTGTTGGTCTAGAAGAAGGTATCACCATTACTCGTCAAACTGACGAGCTAACAGGTCTTTCTACTATCCAAGTAATGGATCCGGCATCTCGTCCTGCGGCAGGTAAAGACATCCGTCCAATGGTTAAGCTTGTGGATGAGAAGGGTGAAGATATCAACTTCCCTGGTACCAACACACCAGCGCAATACTTGCTGCCAGCTAACGCCATGGTGAACCATGAAAATGGTACACAAATCAAAGTGGGCGATGCCATTGCACGTATTCCACAAGAAACCTCTGGTAACAAGGACATCACGGGTGGTCTACCACGCGTAGCGGACTTGTTCGAAGCACGTAAACCAAAAGAACCTGCGATTCTTGCAGAAGTATCCGGTGTGGTTGGCTTCGGTAAAGAGACCAAAGGTAAGAAGCGTTTAGTGATTACGCCAAAAGATGGTTCTGAGCCATATGAAGAGCTAATTCCTAAATGGCGTCACATGAACGTATTCGAAGGTGAAAGCGTTGAGAAGGGTGAGGTGATCTCTGATGGCCCGCTTAACCCGCACGATATCCTTCGTTTACTTGGTGTAAGTGAACTAGCGGTTTACATCACCAACGAAGTACAAGAAGTTTACCGTTTACAAGGTGTAGGCATTAACGATAAGCACATCGAGACGATTATTCGTCAGATGTTGCGTAAAGTTGAAGTGACTGATTCAGGTGACTCTAACTTTATCCAAGGTGATCAAGTTGAGTACTCGGATTACCTAGAGCAAAACGCAGACCTTGAAAGTCAGGATAAAATGCCTGCGAAAGGTCAGCGCCAGCTGCTAGGTATTACCAAGGCCTCCTTGGCCACTGAATCCTTCATCTCAGCGGCCTCGTTCCAAGAAACGACGCGCGTACTGACAGAAGGTGCGGTAACCGGTAAGCAAGATCACTTACGTGGTCTGAAAGAAAACGTTGTTGTTGGTCGTCTGATTCCTGCGGGTACCGGTCTGGCCTACCACAGCGAGCGCAAGCGCAAGCGTGATGAGCGTGAAAACGATAAGTTGAAACCTCTGACTGCACCAAGCGTGAGTGCTGATGATGTCGAAGCTGCATTGTCCGAAGCATTAAAAGACAACATTTAATGCGTTGATAACCGAGGGTGATATAACCCTTGGTTATAAAGAAAAGAAGGGTGTGCAAATATTGCACGCCTTTCTTGACTCTAATCTGGACAGTGATTAGACTTCGGCCCCCTGCGTCAGGTGCAGTTGCGTCTGGCGTTTTTGTATTTACTCATTGGAGTTTACTAATGGCAACGATCAACCAGTTGGTTCGTAAGCCTCGTAAGCGTCAAGTTGCGAAATCTGACGTTCGTGCATTGCAGGCTTGTCCTCAGCGTCGTGGTGTTTGTACTCGTGTGTACACCACTACACCTAAGAAGCCTAACTCTGCATTACGTAAGGTATGTCGTGTTCGCTTGACCAACGGCTTTGAAGTATCTTCCTACATCGGTGGTGAAGGTCATAACTTACAAGAGCACAGTGTTGTGCTAATTCGCGGCGGTCGTGTAAAAGACTTGCCTGGTGTGCGTTATCACACCGTACGTGGTGCACTTGACTGTGCTGGCGTAAGCGATCGTAAACAAGCACGTTCTAAATACGGTGCTAAGCGTCCTAAGTAAGAGTCATTAAGTTTTAATACTTAGTGGGTCTACTTAGACGTACATTTTAAAGATAAGAGTAAGGTTGGGCTCTCATATGAGATTGCTCAGGTACTCCTGAAGAAGAGGCTTATCAGATGCCAAGAAGACGCGTCGCCGCTAAGCGTGAGATTTTACCAGATCCTAAGTTTGGTAACTTAACGCTAGCTAAGTTTATGAACCACGTTATGGAAAGTGGTAAGAAATCCATCGCCGAAAAAATCGTTTACGGTGCATTGGATAAAATGGCCGAGCGTAATAAAGACGCCGACCCAGTTGAATTATTCGAAAAGGCTCTTGAAGCCGTACAACCTATGGTTGAGGTTAAATCTCGCCGTGTAGGTGGTGCGACGTATCAAGTACCTGTAGAAGTACGTCCTTCTCGTCGTATGGCGCTAGCAATGCGCTGGATCGTAGAAGCAGCACGTAAGCGTGGTGAAAAATCCATGGGTCTACGTCTAGCTAACGAATTGCTAGATGCTGCTGAAGGTAAAGGTTCTGCGATCAAGAAACGTGAAGATGTGCACCGTATGGCTGAAGCCAACAAAGCATTCTCACACTATCGTTTCTAATGATTTAAGGACGAGGAAGTGGCACGTACTACTCCAATTAATCGCTACCGTAACATCGGTATTTGCGCCCACGTAGATGCGGGTAAAACCACAACTACGGAACGTGTGCTTTTCTACACCGGTCTTTCTCATAAGATCGGTGAGGTACACGATGGCGCAGCGACCATGGACTGGATGGAACAAGAGCAGGAGCGTGGTATCACTATCACCTCCGCTGCTACCACCTGTTTCTGGTCGGGCATGAGCCAGCAATTTGACCAGCACCGCATTAACATTATCGACACCCCAGGACACGTTGACTTTACCATTGAGGTAGAGCGTTCATTACGTGTGCTTGATGGTGCCGTGGTTGTATTGTGTGGTTCTTCCGGTGTTCAGCCTCAAACTGAGACCGTGTGGCGTCAAGCAAACAAATACGAAGTACCACGTATGGTCTTCGTAAACAAAATGGACCGTGCCGGCGCTGACTTTTTTATGGTTGTTGATCAACTTAAAAAACGTCTTGGTGCTAATGCGGTGCCCATCCAAATTAACATTGGTGCAGAAGACGAATTCAAAGGCGTGATTGACCTTATTTTAATGAAGGCCATCATGTGGAATGAAGCGGACCAAGGTATGACATTTACCTTAGAAGACATTCCTGCGGATCTCGTTGAAACAGCCAATGAATACCGTGAGAAATTACTAGAAGCTGCGGCGGAAGGTTCTGATGAATTAATGGATAAATACCTTGAAGAAGGGGATTTAACCGTTGAAGAAATCAAGGCTTCTATTCGTAAGCAAACATTAGCCAATGAGCTAGTACTAGTGACTTGCGGTAGTGCTTTCAAGAACAAAGGGGTTCAAGCGGTACTGGATGCCGTTATTGAATACCTGCCTTCGCCGACAGAAGTTAAAGCGATTGAAGGTGTATTAGACGATGCAGATGAAACCCCAGCGGTTCGTGAAGCATCTGACGAAGCACCATTCTCTGCACTTGCATTTAAAATCGCCACCGACCCATTTGTAGGTACGTTAACTTTCATGCGTGTTTATTCTGGTGTACTAAACTCTGGTGACAGTGTTTATAACCCGGTTAAACATAAGAAAGAACGTATCGGTCGTATGGTGCAAATGCATGCCAACAACCGCGAAGAAATCAAAGAAGTACGCGCAGGCGATATCGCTGCAGCCATCGGTTTAAAAGATGTGACCACAGGTGAAACCCTGTGCGATTTAAACCATAAGATTACACTTGAGCGCATGGACTTCCCTGAGCCAGTAATCTCGGTTGCGGTAGAACCAAGGTCAAAAGCGGATCAAGAAAAAATGGGTGTAGCTTTGGGCAAATTAGCTCAAGAAGATCCATCTTTCCGCGTTGAAACTGACGAAGAAACGGGTCAAACCATTATCTCAGGTATGGGTGAGCTTCACCTAGACGTGTTGGTTGACCGTATGAAGCGTGAGTTCAGTGTTGAAGCGAACATTGGTAAGCCACAAGTGGCGTACCGCGAGCGCATCACAGTACCTTGTGATATCAACTACAAATTTGCGAAACAATCCGGCGGTCGTGGTCAGTATGGTCATGTTGTCATCAAGTTCGAACCAACTGATGACGAAGGTCTGGAATTCGTGAATGAGATCGTTGGCGGTGTGATTCCTCGTGAATACATCCCTGCGGTTCAAAAAGGTATCGAAGAGCAAATGAAGAATGGTGTCCTAGCTGGATACCCACTTCTAGGTCTGCGCGCTACCTTATATGATGGTTCATTCCATGATGTTGACTCCAATGAAATGGCGTTTAAAATCGCCGCTTCTATGGCAACTAAGAAGCTATCTCAAGAAGGCAAGCCTGCTTTACTTGAGCCAATTATGGCTGTTGAAGTTGTTACCCCTGAAGATTACATGGGTGATGTCGTCGGGGATTTGAATCGTCGTCGTGGTCTGATTCAAGGTATGGATGAAAGTCCATCCGGAAAAGTTGTGACTGCAGAGGTTCCATTGGCGGAAATGTTCGGTTACGCAACCGATCTTCGTTCTGCTTCCCAAGGTCGTGCAACGTACGCCATGGAATTTGAAAAATACGCTGAAGCGCCAACTAATGTCGCCGAAGCTGTAATTAACAAAGCCTAATTAAGAGAGATAAAGAGGTCTATTATGGCTAAGGGTACATTTGAACGTAATAAGCCACACGTAAACGTGGGCACCATCGGTCACGTTGACCATGGTAAAACTACTCTAACAGCTGCACTAACACGTGTTGCATCTGAAGTATTCGGTGGCGCAGCGGTAGATTTCGCTAACATCGATAACGCCCCAGAAGA
>JABXIK010000067.1 GCA_013373125.1 Gammaproteobacteria bacterium
GGAGAGAAAAAATAATGCTATCTCCACAGGCCAAACGACGCTGGCAGCGTTTTAAGTCACTTAAGCGCGGTTACTATTCCTTTATCGCCATTTTGATTTTAATTACAGCCAGTCTCTTCGCTGAGTTATGGGTCAGCAATCGACCTGTCATTATCTACTTTGAGGGTGAGCTATATTTCCCTAGCTATGGATCAATCATCCCCGGAACTACATTCGGATATGACTATCAATGGGAAACCAATTATCGAGAGCTTAGAAATGACATCAAAGTATCAGATAGCAATTGGATGCTTGGACCTGTCATCCCGTATAACCCATTTGAAAATCATTTCATAGAAGGGGAATATCCTCCTTATGCACCATCATTAGACGAGCAACATTACCTAGGGACTGACATGGCAGGCCGAGATATTTTATCTCGCCTTATTTACGGGTTCCGCATTGCCATATTATTTTCACTTTTCTTATTAAGTATTACGTACGTGATTGGCATCATCATTGGTGCACTAATGGGCTTCCTTGGTGGAAAATTCGATCTTGTGTTTCAGCGCCTTATCGAAATCCTTTCCAATGTCCCTATCCTATACATCATCATGATAGTCGCATCTATTGTAACCCCAAACTTTTGGACATTGGCATTATTGCTTGGCGCATTCAGCTGGATGGGATTAACCTGGTATATGCGAACAGAAACCTATCGAGAAAACACAAGAGAATACGTTTTAGCTGCACGTTCGATTGGCGCATCAAATTGGCGAATAATGTTAAAACACATCTTGCCTAACTCAGTTTCAATCTTAGTAACCTTTTTTCCTTTTTCTGTAGTTAGCGGCATTACCGCACTGACCAGTCTAGACTATCTCGGTTTTGGATTACCTGCTCCCACCCCTAGCTGGGGAGAACTACTTTCACAGGGCACCAGCAACCTAGACTATCAATGGATAGCTGCTTCCGCCGTTATTGCATTAACCATAGTGTTAACCCTGGTTACCTTTATAGGTGAAGCCATTCGCGAAGCATTTGATCCCAAAAAATATTCATATTTTAGTTGAGAGAAATCCATGAAAATCATAAAAAATCTCCTCATCGTGGTTTCCCTGATTGCAAGTAATTTTTTATTTGCTGCAGAACCACAGCTTCCTGCAAATTTAAAATGGGTTACTAATAATCAAGAGCCCATCTGGTCAGATCCAAATGCAAAAAAAGGCGGTGTATTTACTGATTTCATGCTGGCATTCCCACCTACCCTTAGAACCGTGGGGCCTGATTCAAATAGTTCATTTCGAAGTTATATAAATGCAAACCAGCTTGGCTTGGTGGATATTCACCCGAACACGTTAAAGGTCATCCCGCAAATCGCTCAAGAATGGGCTTATGACAAAGATGGGAAAACCGTCTATTACAAACTTGACCCTACTGCTCGCTGGAGTGATGGTGAGCCGGTTACAGCTGATGACTTTGTTTTTACATTAGAATTCATGCGTTCACCTCATATCAATGCCCCTTGGTATAACAACTACTACACAGAACAAATTCTCGATGTAACAAAGTTTGATGAGCATACTATTTCAGTGACCGGCGCGGTTGCGCGTCCAAAAGAAGAGCTGCATTATTACTACGGGCTCACCCCTACACCAAAACACTTCTTTAAAAAACTAAATGAAAATTGGGTAAAAAATTACAACTGGACCATCATCCCAAACACTGGCCCATATCAAATCAGCAAAATCAAAAAAGGCAAGCAAGTTGAGTTCCTGAGAAAGCAAGATTGGTGGGCAAAAGATCGCCGTTACAATATTGGCCGCTTCAATGTGGACAAAGTTATCATTAAAGTAATTCGTGATGTCAATATCGCCTATAGTCATTTCGAAAAAGGTAATCTTGACACATTCACATTAATTCAACCTGAATTTTGGCACAACAAAGCCACCGGTCCATTATACGACAAGGGCTTTATAGAAAAATTCTTATTCTATAATGACATGCCTAGGTCAAGCTCTGGGTTATTTCTGAATCAAGACAACGAAATATTAAAAGATAAAAATGTAAGGCTCGCTCTTGCTTACGCCATGAATTTTGACAAGGTAATCAATACTGTTTTGCGCGGTGATTATGAGCGCCTACAAGCCTTCCATACAGGCTATGGGGAATATAGCAATCAAAATATCACGGCTCGACCATTTGATTTAGACAAAGCCAACGAAATACTCAACAAAAGCCAATGGTCACAACGTGGTGGCGATGGCATTCGCACTCACAATGGCAAACGCTTGAGTCTCAACCTTAACTATGGCCGCAAAGAACACAGTGAACGCTGGTCCATCCTCAAACAGGATGCTCTAAAAGCAGGAATTGAGCTTAACTTAGTATTGCAAGATTCTTCATCCCATTACAAAACAATCATGCAGAAACAACATCAAATAGCCTCTTTAGGCTGGAGTACAGGATTCCGTCCTGCTTTCTGGCAACACTTCCATAGTGAAAATGCGCACAAACCCCAAACAAACAACGTAACGAATATGGATGACCCGGATCTTGACAAGCTCATCATGCAATATCGTTCAGAAACAGATAAAAATATCCGGGTGAAACTTGCACAAAATATTGAGCAAATCATTCATGATTCGGCAGCGTTCATTCCTGATTTCAAAGTGCCATACACGCGCGGTGCACACTGGCGCTGGATTAAATTCCC
>JABXIK010000099.1 GCA_013373125.1 Gammaproteobacteria bacterium
AGAGACATAAACCCAATGGTTGTTTTCTTGTTTAAAGTCGCTGATCTCATCCAACACGTAAAAATCCGTACCATCTTTAAAATACGCACGAAAGTGTACTTGTGTACCGTTTGCCTTAGCGATATCGAGCTTTAGCCATTGATCATCAGGTGATAGCTGTAAATCTTGAGGACAGGTTGATACATGCCAAGTGCGTGCAATGTAGTCTGACAGACCTAAAACATACGCACTAAAGCGCGAGCGCATGAGCTGCTCGGGCGTTTTTGCAGGCTTTCCATCATGAAAAACTTGGCAACAATTAGCGTAAGCCTTCGGATTAGCCTGCTGCATTTGGCATGGACAAATCATTGCTTGCTACTCAAAAGCGCGTGCATGGCATGACTTAAAATTTCTGGGCGATTTTCACTGCGCAGGGCATTGAGTAATATATTGCGAATGCCAGGCAAATATAATAAATCACTGGTGATTTTGATGAAGCCTGTGAAATCACCTTCACCATTGAGTTGTGCCAGTGTGACTAAGAAATCGGTAATGCGTTCTGGCATAAATGCCAAGTCATCATAATTACGTGTCGCGAAAGCAAGTATGCAGCCTGTGTCTTGCGCGTAAGCGCTATCTAACCAGGTTTGCCATGCATTAATGCGTAGCTCGTCACTGATGCAGGCACCAATAATGCGTAATGATGCTTCCACACTGATATTTTCATTTTCAGCTTGGCAGTTTTTTTCTAAACGGGTTTGCGCTGCTTTACCTATTTCAAACGGAACGGCGTGATGCTCCAAACATTGTGCGAACGCTAAATACACTTCGCTTGGCATGTTGGCTAGGCAAGCTTGTAGCGATGATTGATGATCGCTTACGCGGGCAGCGACATCGGCAATGCCTTGCATGCCTAAGTTTTGCCAGTTGCTCAGCGCCTCTGAATTGAGCGTGCCGGCTTGCAGGTATTTCACCACAGTATCGTAATGCTCCGATGGCTTACGATGTTGGCTGGCTTGGATCATGGCGTGCAGGTTTGCACGACGCACATCATCTGGATTAAACGCAAACGAGTTGTCTTTTAATGGATCGTCAATTTCGCTATCCACTTTAAGCGGTTGCTTGTTCAGTGCTATTAAGCGTTGCACGAGATCATCGCGTACATAGGGAATGAGCTTGCCTTGTTCATCCAACGGCCATTTTAGAAACATGAGGGTTTCGTTGTCTGGTTGTTTGGGTGGGGCGATATAAAGCGCTAGCCAGGCATGTTGCAAATACGGGAATGGGTAAGGGCTTTCTAAGGCTTCGAATTGTTTAAACTGAGCTTTATCGATTTTACGAATGCGACGACCCACGTCGAATAAACGATATTGCCCATCCAGCTGTGCTAAATATTCGTTTAATTCCATGAGGATCTCCGCTTTGATAAAAAGCGCCATTATACCTCAGATTGCCTACTGGGTAAGGGTGCAAGCCGTGTTTAAAATTGTGTTGCGGCAAGGATGAATAGGTAAATCATCACTTCGTGAATTTGCTGGCTGGCGCCAAGGGCGTCCCCTGTGTATCCCTGAAGTCTGTGTTGATACCAGCGTGCAGTGAGGAAAAATATGCCAAGCCCAACACCAAGCAGTAATGCAGTGGTGAGCATTGGGATAAATAACAAGGGCAATAGGGCGAACAGCCACGCAAGCAGCATATCTTGAGTGAACCATTGCTTTGCAATGGGTTTGGCTTTGCTCATTTCATCTTGCTGAACATATGGCAATACCATGATGAGGCTGATGGCCCATGCACGACTCAAGCTGTGGGCAATGAGTAAGCTTAAAAACAAGGTTTCAGTCGGAATGTGAGTGAGGCTGTTCCATTTGAGAAGAAGGATAAGTAACAGGCCGCTGACCCCATAGGTACCTAAACGACTGTCTTTCATGATGCGTAAAATACTGACTTGGTCGTAGCCACCGCCGAAGCCATCGCATAGGTCCGCGAAGCCATCCTCATGAAAGGCGCCAGTGAACAAAATTCCAGCCACCATGCTGATCAGCAAACTGATATCGGCGGGTAAATAGGTTGCACATAAGCTGTAAACGGCATAACACCAGATCGCGACGAGATAGCCCATAAATGGGAAAAAGCCGCTGGCGCGGTTTAAGTTATCCGCACTGTATTCAACCCAATTGGGTCCAGGCACTCGTGTATAAAAGGTGAGTGCATTGAAAAATCGATGGATTGTCGGTTTTAACATGAGAAGATCGCAGATATTATCGGCGGCCATCATAGCACGGAGATTGATTTTGAGTGAGACGCCCTATTTAGAATTAGCACAAGCGCTGGATCAACTAGAAGCGCGCATGATTGCCGAGCAGTTGTGGTCGTCTCAAGTGCCAAGCGCAGAAGCTTTGCAAAGTACAAAGCCATTTTGTGTGGATACATTATCGTTTGAGCAGTGGTTGCAGTTTATTATGTTGCCGACGTTTCGTGTCATGATTGCTCAAGCGTTACCTTTGCCAACACAGTGTGATATTCACTCAATGGCCACTGAGATGTGGAAAGATCGACATCTAGAGGTGCAGTTGTGTATTCAAACCATTGATAAAATCATCAGTGGGCAAGTTGCGTCTTAGCCCAGTATTCAGTGGGCGTGATTCCAGTTACGGGAATTTGACGATTAGCTGTATAGGCTTTGAACAAAGTGGGATATTAGGAGATTCTTATATGCTCCGGCTGCTTTTGACTAATTTTATACACAATACAGACGAACTTAGATAAAACTTGTATAAAATACGAACTATTGCAAAAAAAAGACTATAAAAAATACACAAGCCCTTGAAATATAAGGGTTTTAAATGGACTGTTTAAAAAATAAGCAATTTAACTAGGGTGTTGAAACTTTGCCGATTAGCGGCATTTATCACACACTAATACACAAACTTATCCACAGGTTCTGGGGATAAACAACAGCGTAATAATTTTGACGATTAAGGAGAAGCTCACATGCCAGTGATTGCAGCAGGGGCGTTTATTTTGGGGTTGGTAATTGCTTACCTGTTATTTGCTCGAACGGCTAATCAGAAAGTGGCCCGTTATGAAGAGGACTTAAAAGCGGCTAAAGAGCTATTGGATGAAGCGCAAAAAGAGCGTGAACAGCTTAAGCAGGATTTGGCGGACTGCCAGTACAAGATGAAAGAGCTAGAGAAAGATTTAAATCACGCGCAAAAGTCGTAATGTTAATTAGGGAAGAGTCATAGGCTGGGACGCCATTCAAAGTACATTGATTCTCACATCCATATAATGTGTGCACACAATAAAAATAAGAAGTGAACACCATGATAAAACCCGTGTTAATTCTCACCGTGTTAATGGGCGCCCTTGCGGGCTGTGGCTCAGACGATGATGGCGGTATTCAATTTACTCGTACCGGTGCCACAGCCAACGAAAATGGCGGCACACCCAAACAATTTAGCGACAATGCGTTTCTTGCGGAACAATATTCCTTGGTAACAGGTGATGGCCGAGCCTGTAGTTATGGCGTTCTTAATGCTTTTAGTAGTGGATATTTAAAGTGTTGGGGGCGTCGTATTATCGGGGATTATGTGTCAGAGAATGTGACTGGCGCCTCCAAAATGTTAAGTATTGGAAGGGACCATGTGTGCACCACGTTAAGTGACTTTGGTGGTCGCCGCGTGGGCTGCGCTGGGGATAATGAGTTCGGACAAACCATTGATCCTGAAGTGGCCACCAGTGAAAGTAATCGCAAAGGCCACTGGCTAGAGAATCCTTATATTCTTGCAAGCGGTAGTAATCATAATTGCGCAGTGGATGCATTCGGTGTGTATTGCTGGGGTGATAATGCATCAGGACAAACCAGTGTGCCGTCACTTACTAACCCTAAATGGGTCGCCGCTGGGGGCAATACTTCCTGTGCCATAGATGGTGATGATGCCCTTCATTGCTGGGGTGATAACCAAGCTGGCCAGTTAAATATTCCTGAAACGCTCGGTGCCGTGAGTCATGTGGCGGTGGGGTCGGATTTTGTGTGTGCTATTAGTAATGGACAGGTTACCTGTTGGGGCAATACTCAAGGGCAAGCTTGGCAAACTCCAAGCACTTTCAGTGATGCCGTATACATAACCGCTGGGGAGCGACATGCTTGCGTGTTGGATCAAGTCCAAGCACGTTCGGATACTCAAAGTGGCCTTGTAGCGAGCTGTTTTGGTGAAGATAACAACGATGAGAATTTGCTGGCCGTACCTAGTACCATGCAAGATAACATTCGCACCATCAGTGCTGGCAAAGGTTTTACCTGTGCTAAGAATGTGTATGAAGGTGAAGATTACTTAGGCTCGACGACCCATTATGGTATTCATTGCTGGGGGGCAAACGATGAAAATCAAGCGGTTTCCCCTAATATCATGTGTGCGAATTTCCATAAAACGGCCGAGGCAATTGAGGATCGTTTTTGTCCGGTAGTGAACTGATTGATACAAACATCATCCAAGTTGTTCGTTAACCAAGGAGAATAAAATGTTAGAAAAAGTACCAGCCCCTAAACTTCAGTGGCTAGCCATTATTTTATTTGCGTTTTACCCCCTAGCCATTTTGGCAGCGCGCTTGGATTTGATGCATTTTCGCAACAGTTTCTTGATTTTTATTGTGAGCGCATTGATTGGTTTTATTGTCTTTGCCTTGGCCGTTTTAAAGTTGAGCCGAGGTTCAGGTAATGCAAGCCAATTAGTGGTGGCCATTGTGTTTACGGCGCTACCCATTGGCTTGCTCGGCTCCAACGTCTTAAAAGCGCGCAGTGTGCCTTTTATTCATGACATCACAACCGATACTCAAAACCCACCGCAATTGATTGCAGCTGCGAAAGTTCGCACCGGTGATGACCATGATGTGGCCTACGCAGGTGAAGAAGTGGCCAAATTACAGTTGGAAGGCTATCCCGATCTAACCAGCTTAGAGTTAAATGCCCCTGTAGAAAAAGTGGCCATTGAAGCCAAGGCTGTGGTGCAGGCATTGGGGTGGGAGATTTTGGATGAGCAATTAACGCAATCCCCTATGACTCTTGAGGCCGTTGATGAAAGCCTGTTATTTGGCTTTAAAGACGATATCGCCATTCGCTTAACTTCATTTGTAACCCCAGAGCAGCACGTTGATGTCCCAGCGAAAACCCGAGTGGACGTACGCAGCATGAGCCGCCAAGGAAAGAGTGATCTTGGCGCCAATGCCAAGCGTATTCGCGTGTTTTTAGAGGCCCTACAAGCGCGCATCTAAGGAATATGCAATCTGGCGTATTTGAATCGGTCTTTGCGGCTGAGATCTGTATGATTTAGCAGTGCCCTTGGTTACAATACCCGAAGATTTTATGAGGTAACCCATGGCCGATTCATTTGTACATTTGCGTATTCACACCGAATTTTCTTTGGTCAATGGTATTGTTCGCGTTAAGGACTTGATCAAAGAAGCATCGGCTAACGGGCAAATGGCACTGGCCATTACAGACCAGAGCAACATGTTTGCTCTGGTTAAGTTCTATAACGCCTGCCTAGGGGCGGGTATCAAACCCATTCTTGCTGCGGATGTCTATGTCGAAAGAGAAGATGACCCCGCCAATCCTTACTGTATTACGCTTTATGCCCAAAATGATAAAGGCTATCGCAACCTGACTGAGTTGGTGAGTTTCGGCTACACCAAAAACCAGCATCATGATAAACCCCAATTAAAGTTCGAGTGGTTCGCCGAGCGCAATGAAGGCTTAATCGCGCTTTCGGGTTTTCAGCAAGGGGATATCGGTGAAGCCCTATTAAAAGACAAAACCGAACTTGCTCAGCAACGCCTAGAGCGCTGGCGCGCCTTTTTCCCAAATCGTTTTTATTTAGAGCTACAACGTACCGATCGCGCCAACGATGAAGTCTTGGTACAAAAAACCTTGGTGCTGGCCCGTGAGCAACAATGCCCGGTTGTAGCAACCAATGATGTACATTTTATTAAACAAGAAGATTTTGAAGCCCATGAAGCTCGCGTGTGTATTGGTGATGGTGTTACTTTGGATGATCCTCGACGTGAGCGCCGCTACGGTGAGCAGCAGTATCTAAAAACTCAAGAGCAAATGATTGAGTTGTTCAAAGACATACCCAGCGCCATCGAAAACACCAAGGAAATTGCAGAGCGCTGCAGTGTACAAGTACTGTTAGGCAAATACTTCTTACCGGAATTCCCTATTCCGGATGGTTTAACCGAAAACGAATTTTTTAGGAAAATTTCTTACGAAGGTTTGGAAGAGCGCCTTGAATTTATTTTAGATAAGAATCAAAGCGACTATGAAGAGCGCCGTAAAGAATATTTTGATCGTTTAGATTTTGAATTAGACATCATTATTCAAATGGGATTCCCGGGTTATTTTCTTATCGTAATGGACTTCATCCAATGGGCGAAAGACAACGATGTACCGGTTGGCCCGGGTCGAGGTTCGGGTGCAGGTTCATTAGTGGCTTATGCACAAAAGATTACCGACCTAGATCCGTTGGAATACGATTTACTTTTCGAACGTTTCTTGAACCCAGAACGTGTATCCATGCCCGATTTTGATATCGACTTCTGTATGGAAAAACGTGACCGCGTTATTAACTATGTTGCCGATAATTATGGTCGTGATGCGGTATCGCAAATTGTGACTTACGGCACCATGGCGGCAAAAGCGGTGGTGCGCGACGTAGCTCGTGTATTGGGTAAGAGTTATGGTTTGGCGGATAAACTATCCAAAATGATTCCTGCCGATCCCGGTATGAAACTTCAAGTGGCATTTGATCAAGAAGATGCCCTGCGTGAGTTTTTAGAAGAAGATGAAGAAGCCCAAGAAATTTGGGAGATGGCATTAAAGCTTGAAGGTATTACCCGTCAAACCGGTAAGCACGCCGGTGGTGTGGTAATCGCACCGACAAAATTAACCGACTTCTCACCTACTTTATGTGATGAAGATGGTAAAGGTTTGGTCACTCAGTTCGATAAGAATGATGTGGAAAGTGCGGGTTTGGTTAAGTTCGACTTCTTGGGTCTACGTACGCTGACGATTATCGATTGGGCTTTAAAAACCATTAATGCGATTCGTGCGAAAAATAACGAAGAGCCTTTGTTCATTGAAGAAATTCCATTGGATGATGCTGCGTCTTATGCCTTACTAAAAGAAGCGAAAACCACGGCCGTGTTCCAGTTGGAATCCCGCGGTATGAAAGATCTGATTCGTCGTTTAGAACCAGATAACATCGAAGAAATGATCGCACTGGTGGCTCTGTTCCGTCCGGGTCCGTTGGAATCGGGCATGGTGGACGACTTCATTAACCGTAAGCATGGTCGTGCCGAAGTGGCTTACCCGCACAAAGATTTCCAGCACGACAGCTTGAAAGAAATTCTTGAACCCACCTACGGTGTTATCGTTTACCAAGAACAGGTAATGCAAATTGCGCAGGTGTTGGCGGGTTATACGCTGGGTGGCGCAGACATGTTACGTCGAGCCATGGGTAAGAAAAAACCCGAAGAAATGGCCAAGCAGCGTGATACTTTCCGTGAAGGTGCTGTGTCCATAGGTGTGGATGGCGATCTGGCCATGAACATCTTTGACCTAGTAGAAAAATTTGCCGGTTACGGTTTTAACAAATCCCACTCCGCTGCATACGCTATTGTTTCGTATCAAACGCTTTGGTTGAAAACCCATTATCCAGCGCCATTTATGGCGGCGGTTTTAACTTCGGACATGCAGAACACCGACAAAGTGGTGATCTTCATTGAAGAGTGCCGCGAAATGAATTTGGATCTGGTATTGCCGGATGTGAATCAATCCGAGTTTGGTTTTACTGTAAATGAAGACGGTGCCATTGTTTACGGCTTGGGTGCGGTAAAAGGTGTGGGCGAAGGCCCAATCGAAGCCATCATTAAAGCCCGTAATGAGGTGGGGCAATTCACGGATATTTTCCACTTTTGTAAATCGGTGGATAAAAGCAAATTAAACAAACGGGTAATGGAAGCTTTAGTTCGTTGTGGTGCCTTTGATCAAATTGGCCCGAATCGTTCTGTATTATTTGCCAGTATTGAAGATGCTTTAAAAGCGGCAGATCAAAATGCGAAAAATGCCGCAGCTGGCATGATGGATATGTTTGGGGAGGTGGAAGAAGAAGCCAACTTGAACCCTTATGACGATTACCTTTCTAAAGTGCGTGACTGGAGTCCTAAACAAAAGCTACAAGGAGAGAAAGACACCTTGGGCTTGTTCGTGACAGGGCATCCGTTTGATGAATACGAACAAGAAGTACGTCGCATGGCTAAAACCAAGCTTGCAAATATTCAGGCGGATAAAAAACCACAAAAAATCGCCGGCATTATCGTGGCGCAGCGAGTTATGAAGACCAAGCGTGGCGGCAACATGGCTATTTTGACCATTGATGATCGCAGTGGTCGTTTGGATGTGCGTTTGTTCAGCGACGTGTACGACAAGTTTAGAGATAAGCTCATAGTGGATCATTTAGTGGTGTTAGAGGTGGAAGTGAAACACGACAGCTATAATGACTCTTTAGGGGCTAACTTGATTAATTTATGGAATATCAGTGAAGCCCGTAGCAATTTTAGTTCAGGTATTCGCTTGACCTTAAAGCACCATGAACTAGGACAACATTTTATTCGCCAATTAAATGATACATTGGCGCCGTTTCAAGCAGACGGCAGTCCGGTTTGGTTGGACTACTTAGGTGAAAGTGCCAAAGCGAGAATTCAACTGGGGCATGAGTTTCAAGTGGAACCCAGTGATGACTTGTTGTATCGCTTAAAAAATCATTATGGTGAAGAAAACGTGGAGTGCTGCTACGAGTAGCACTCTAAGCTGGGCCTTATAAGGGAAAACATGAACCCAAATTATTTGGACTTTGAACAACCCATTGCGGATTTAAAAGCCCGTATTGATGATTTAAAGCATCTAGCTGACGCGGATAATAATATGAACATCGCGGCGGAAATTCGTGGGTTGGAAGAAGAGCTGAACTTTGTGACTCAGCGTGTGTTTTCTCGCATCGATCCATGGCAAAACGCCCAGCTTGCGCGACACCCTTTACGTCCCCACAGTCTTGATTACATTCCATTAATTTTTGATGAGTTCGAAGAATTACACGGCGATCGCCTTTATGGTGATGATGCCGCCATCGTGTGTGGCCCGGCTAAATTAGATGGTCAAAGCGTAATGCTGATTGCCCAAGAAAAAGGCCGCGATCTAAAAGAAAAAATGAAACGCAACTTTGCCATGCCAAGACCAGAAGGGTATCGCAAAGCCGCGCGAATGATGAAAATGGCGGAGCGTTTTCAACTGCCGATAATTACCTTTATCGACACGCCTGGAGCATATCCAGGCATAGACGCAGAAGAACGTGGACAAAGTAATGCCATTGCAGAAAACCTAGCATTAATGAGTCATTTGCGTACGCCGATTATTTCAACCGTCATTGGCGAAGGGGGCAGTGGTGGTGCCTTGGCCATAGGTGTGTGCGATCAGCTCATGATGTTGCAATACAGTACTTATGCGGTGATTAGTCCAGAAGGGTGTGCCTCGATTTTGTGGAAAAGCGCAAGCCATGCACAAGAAGCGGCAGCAGCCATGGGTATCACTGCCAGTCGTTTATTGGAATTAGGTTTAATCGACCAGATGATTGCCGAGCCGCAAGGGGGAGCGCATCGTAATCTCGAAGAAGCGGCCGCGATTTTAAAGCAAGCGCTCAAACATCAGCTTGCCCATTTAGTGCAGCAAGAAATGGATGATTTGTTGTCTCGTCGTTTTGAAAAATTTCGCGAGATTGGTCGACCCGCATGAGTCATGTGATTCTGGATGCCTTAAATACTTGCATCAACCAATATCAGCCTAAGCGCATTTTAGTGGGATTCAGTGGTGGCGTAGATTCCACTGTGCTTCTGCATGGTTTATCACAATTATCCTTGTCACAACCTATTATCGCGCTGCATGTCCATCATGGTTTATCCCTGCATGCCGATGAATGGGCGCAGCAATGCCAATCAGTTTGCGCACAACTGGGTGTAACCTTTATGTGCGAGCGAGTGCAGGTGAATACTCAAACAGGCAGTTTGGAGCAAGCCGCTCGCCAAGCGCGCTACGGTGTGTTTGAAAAATACGTGATGGATGGCGATGCACTTTTGCTCGGCCATCATCAAGATGATCAGATTGAAACCTTTATGATGCGATTGATGCGCGGCTCGGGCATGACAGGTTTAACCGCCATGGAAAGCGAACGCGCGTTATCCCATGGGCAGCTATTACGCCCACTGTTAAACATCAGCCGCGAACAAATTGAAGGTTATGCTCAGCAATGGCAGTTGCCGTTTGTGGAAGATGAATCCAATGACGATACCACTTTGGATCGTAATTGGTGGCGACATGAAATGTTGCCATTATTGAATCAGCGCTATCCGCAAGCTCAACAAAGCATTGTGAAAACCATTAGCATATTGCAAACCGAACATACTTTATTAAATGATCTGATTGATCCGATTTATAAAGAAGTGGTGGATAAACAAGGTCGACTAGACAGCAATAAATTAGCGCGACAATCGTGGAGCATTCAATGTCAGCTGATTCGTAAATGGTTAGAGCAACACAATCGTTACCCTTTATTAGCTGACAAACAAATTCGAGTGTTACTTAACGATGTGATGAATGCGCGCGTAGATGCTGAGCCCATGTTTCGTTGGCAGGATAATGAGGTACGTCGTCATAACGGAAAATTGTATGTCATGCCGCGACTGCCTGAGATGGACACCACGGCTTTTGTGCAAAACTTTAATGGTGCCAGTGCACCGCAATTACCAGCGGGTCAGCTGCGCTGGCAACCGGGTTTGGGTTTGAAGCCCAGCGAATACCAATTGGCTTTGTATCAAGGCAGTTTGAAGGCAAGGCCAATTAATCGTCCGAATAAGGCGTTGAAGAAGTGGTTTCAAGAATTTGATATTCCTCCATGGCAGAGACCGTTCTGGCCAGTACTGCTGAAAAACGGAGAAGTAGTGGCGGTACCTGGGTTGTTTGTCTGCCAAGGTTATGCCTGTGAAAATGGCTGGCAATTTAGCTTTCAAATGTAATGCTTTGTAACTGATTAAAAAATATTCAGTTAATTGGCGTTCTCTTCTGGTACAAAGCAGCCAAAAGTGCGAGAATGCCCGCCGAAACCAAACGTTCCCAATTTCCTATTCGAGTCAGGCAAGATTGTGTTGCCATAACTCTACTGTTGAAAACAGATTAAGCGGCCCCTGAGGCCAGCTGTGTAGCGGGATGACGGGATAACTGGTCAAAATTTAATTGTGAATGAATTTTGATTGTGCCGTCATTGAGCCTAGCGCTTCCCCGTGCCGATCTAGATGTATTCCCCAAAAGCAGGTTTTTTTGCATGTCTGATACTCCTACTGGCTTCGCCAGTCTTGGTCTACCTTTTAATGTTTTACGCGCCATCGAAGAACAGGGCTATGAAACTCCAAGCCCAATTCAGCAACAATCCATTCCGCACTTATTAGCTGGTAAAGATGTTCTTGGTTTGGCGCAAACCGGTACCGGTAAAACTGCTGCGTTTACCTTACCGATTTTGTCCCGTACGGATGCTAACGCCCGTGCACCTCAAGTGTTGGTGTTGGCGCCTACCCGTGAACTAGCACAACAAGTTGCGGCGGCGGTTGAATCGTACGCGAAACACATCCCAGGTATCCGCACCACGTGTATTTACGGTGGTCAGGATTTCTCTACGCAATTTCGTGCGTTAAAAAATGGTCCTCAATTCGTGGTGGGTACACCAGGTCGTGTGATGGATCACATCCGTCGTGGTACTTTAAAATTAGATGACATCAAAGCTGTGGTGTTAGATGAAGCCGATGAAATGTTACGCATGGGCTTTATTGATGACGTGAATTGGATTTTAGAACACGTACCGGCAAAACGTCAGGTTGCATTGTTCTCTGCAACTATGCCGCGTCAAATTAAAGAAGTAGCCGAGAAGCACTTAAACTCACCAGTAGAAGTGCGTATCGAAAACAAAACCGCGACTAACGATAAAATTGCCCAATCATTTTGGTTAGCTCGTGACTTGGATAAGAACGAAGCGCTGTTGCGTATTTGTGAAACCCAAGATATGGATGCCATGATGATTTTCGTGCGCACCAAGCAAGCCACAGAAGAAGTGGCCGATTTCCTACGCAATGCAGGTTACAAGTGTGAAGCGTTAAACGGTGACGTGGCGCAAGCACAACGTGAACGTGCGGTTGATCGTTTGAAGAAAGGCCAAATTGATATCGTGGTTGCAACTGACGTTGCTGCTCGTGGTTTGGATGTTGAGCGCATCAGTCACGTTATTAACTATGACATTCCTTATGATGCAGAATCGTATGTTCACCGTATAGGTCGTACAGGTCGTGCTGGTCGTACCGGTAGTGCAATCTTATTTGTACGCCCACGTGAGCGTCGCATGTTAAGTACGATTGAGCGTGTGACCCGTCAAAAAATCACCGAAATGCAATTGCCTAGCGCAGACGATGTGAATGCGAAACGTCGCGAGCGTTTTAAAGAACGTGTATTGGCATCTATGGAAGGTTTGGATATCGAAATCTTCAAAGGCATTATCGAAGAAATTATTCGCGATAACGAAAACTTAACGGCGGTAGATGTGGCGGCTGCATTGGCACAAATGGGTCAAGGTCGTAAGCGTTTATTCATTCGTGAAGGTGAGCGTAAACCGCGTCCAGCTCGTGAAGATCGCGGTGAGCGTGGTGAACGCGATGGTCGTGGTCGTCGTGAAAGTCGTGGTCGTGATATGGCGGATAAACCATTGGATAAAAAACCAATGCCGCTAAAAGATAACCCAGATATCGAAATGAAACGTTATCGTTTAGCCGTTGGTTATAAAGATGGTGTGAAGCCCGGCAACATTGTGGGTGCCATTGCGAACGAAGCGAACATTGAAAGCAAGTTCATTGGTCACATTGAAATCTTCGATAGCTTCGCCACCGTGGATTTGCCAAGTGGTATGCCAAGTGAAGTGGTTTCGCATTTGAAGAAAACACGCATCTGTGGTCGTCCTTTGAATATTGAAGACATCAATAGCAGTAAAGGTGGTGATGCGCCACGTCGCAGCAAGCCGAAAGATGGTCAAAAAGGCAAAGACGCTCGTCCACGCTCAAAAGATCGTAAACCGGCTAAGCGCAGTAAAGCGAAGTCCGCCGAGTAAACGTTAAATAAAATTAGCGTAAATAAAAAAACCAGCGAAAGCTGGTTTTTTTATGCCTGTTATTTTAACGCTTTTATTTGTTGGTTTATCAGCGTCATAGTATCTGGATGGCGCCTGATGTATTGCTTAGACACATAAATCCCAAAGGGGCGATCTGACTCAAATTCGATGCGATATCGGTTTTTAGGAAATTTCAGTTTTTGAAGTTGGTATTCGAAAGGAGACTGGGTAGCGAATACTGCATCTATGGTTTGATTAATAAATTGTTGGGCTAATAACGGGGAGGGTTGGCCATACACTTGATAGCCGCGACGGGTGGCTAAGCGAAAGGAATTGGTACGATTCACAGCGCCGACTTTGGCATTTAGTTTGAAAGCTTCGCTGTTAAGTTCATAAGGGGCTTGATTCAAAATAAACCAGCTGTAGCTGTCCATTAAGATGGGGATGCTGAACTCGGCGTATTTATCCCGTTCGACATTTTTTGTGGCGAGAAAAAAACCGTGAATACTCTGTTTGCGTACCGCTTTTAATAGCTTGGTGTAATTTTCTAGATAGACCAGCTTATAAGGAATGTTGCTGTTGGTCATGATTTGCTGAATGGGCTTTAAAGCGTCGCCTTCGATGTCATTGCCATCTAAATAGGTAAAGGGTGCCAATTCAGGGACCCCTAAAATCATGACCTCTTGAGCATGCACACTGCTTACTACTAATAGCAGCAACAGTGTGTTGAAACAGCGTCCAATATTAAGGCGGTACATAATCATCTAGAATAATGAGCTTTCTAATAGTTTAGACCCTAGGTGGGAATGTGCATGAGTAAGCGGTTTGTTTGGCCAATCATATTCATGGCTAGTGCAGTTGTAGCCTGTGCAAACCAGGCAGAGAAACAATGGCAAAGCGATCACTTTGATGTGGATAAAGGCTTTTTCAATCAAGCCCAGATCGATCACGAATTCAGCCTGGGTCGGTTTTTCACCATCACAAAGCGATTTTTCCTGGACGATCAGCCCAATACGGAGCCGTTCAATCGCATTCCCGTGCAGCCTATTTCAATGCAAGCCCTTCAAGGGGTCAAAGAAGACGTGGTGTATCGCTTAGGCCATAGCAGCATTTTAATGAAGTTGTCAGGTAAATATATCCTGACGGACCCCATGTTCTCCGATCGCGCCAGCCCAGTTCAGTGGGCCGGTCCTGAGCGATTTCATCCGGTGCCATTGGATACTCAGCAAATGCCTGAGATTTTTGCCGTGGTGATCTCCCATGATCATTACGATCACCTCGATCAAGGCACCATCGAGTTATTTGCAAATAAGGTAAAGCATTTCTTAGTACCTTTGGGTGTCGGCGCCTACCTGCAGGATTGGGGTGTACCGCAAGAAAACATACATGAAATGGATTGGTGGCAGTCGCAGCAATTTGGCGATTTTACCTTTACCAGTACTCCGTCCCAGCATTTCTCTGGCCGTGGTTTATTTAATCGCAATAGCACGTTGTGGAGTTCATGGGTCATTGATTCGTCGGTGCAGCGCATCTTCTTCAGTGGTGATAGTGGCTATTTTGATGGCTTTAAAACCATAGGGGAAAAGTTTGGCCCGTTTGATTTAACCATCATGGAGAACGGGGCATATAACCCAGACTGGGCGCAAGTGCACATGTTTCCAGCAGAAACGGTTCAGGCCCATGAAGATTTAAAAGGCAAAGCCATGCTGCCTGTGCATAACGGCACTTTTAAATTGTCATTTCATCCTTGGAAAGACCCATTGGAGCAGGTGACGCAACTGGGTGAAGAAAAAGGACTGCTCGTGCAAACCCCAATGATGGGCGAACAGGTAAAAGTGAATGCTCCAAAATGGTATGAAAAGTGGTGGCGAAATGTTGCTGATGATGAATGAAAAGGCCCAAATGGACTAAGAATCGGATCTTAAGGCATAAAAAGACGGCTAATTATGCAAGTTGGCGTGAAATGACTTGCCAATGGAATAAAGCGAACTATTTTTAAGATCAAAGGTTAGGGATAACCGACATGGAAGATAGCAACAGGACGTTGCAATACAGGATGTAAAAGGACGATTCAGGGAGTTGGCTAGGACGGCCAGTCAGGATGACACCTAGGGTGATAAACGAAAAGGGTGGAAGCGAAAGCTTCTACCCTTTTTTATTTTCGGCTGACCATTTGGTTAAGTTTCTTATCTTTCAAACATCGTCATGCACTTAGAAACGAGGGAGTGTTTTTCTTTTTCTGTCTGCAAGTCGAATGTGCATTTGTATTTGGCGTAATTTGGCGAAAACCTAGGGTTTTCATGCGCTAAATCAAACATTTATAGATGGTCGTAGGTTTGCCTAAATACGCTATTTCCAGTACATTAGGTCGATTATTTTGCCTTATCTGATTAAAAAATAAGCAGAATTAAAAACAGATTTTAGTAATGATTTATAAATATGCCGCAGTTATTCATAAATCGTTATTGGAAACTCTGCGTAAGCAGACCCGATCAGTACTAATGAGGAGTGGATGATATGTCCCCGATCGTAGCTGACGGCCTTGGCTTGATGGTCTTTGGCATGGGTATGGTATTTGTATTTTTAACCATACTAATTTTTGCCACGAACATTATGTCTTTGGTGGTAAATAAATATTTTCCTGAAGCCGCACCAGCGCCAGCGAAAGTGAAAAAACAACCATCTCAAGGCGTCGATCCGCAGTTATTAAAAGTATTAGCTGCAGCCGTAAAAGAGCACCGTTCTCGCCAAAAGTGAGAATATAAACGCTTAGAAACGAACAACGATAATTAACGAAGGCCATTACAAATGACCGATAATAAAAAACCACTTGGCATTACCGACGTCGTATTACGCGATGCACACCAATCTTTATTTGCCACTCGCATGCGCATCGACGACATGCTACCCATTGCTGAAAAGCTAGATCGAGTTGGCTACTGGTCACTAGAATCTTGGGGCGGCGCTACATTTGATTCTTGCATTCGCTTTTTAGGTGAAGATCCATGGGATCGTATCCGTGAATTCAAAAAAGCTATGCCAAACACCAAACACCAAATGTTATTGCGTGGCCAAAATTTATTAGGTTACCGTCATTATGCGGATGACGTGGTTAACAAATTCGTTGAGCGTGCTGCCACAAACGGTGTGGATGTTTTCCGTGTATTCGATGCCATGAATGATCCGCGCAACCTTGAAACTGCGGTAAAAGCGGTTAAAGCAAACGGCAAACATGCACAAGGTACTCTGTCTTACACCACGTCTCCTGTTCACAATCTTGATGCTTGGTTGGGTCTTGCTAAGCAAATTGAAGATCTAGGTGCGGATTCCATCGCCATTAAAGATATGGCGGGCATCATTAATCCGTATGAAGCGTTTGAATTAGTGTCTCGCTTGAAGAAAGAAACCGATCTTGAAGTTCAACTTCACTGCCATGCCACTGCGGGTATGTCGGATATGGCCATTCTTAAAGCCATCGAAGCTGGTGTAGATCGTGTGGATACAGCGATTTCTTCTATGTCTGGTACGTACGGTCATTCTGCAACTGAAACGGTTGTCGCTGCCATGAAAGGTACTGATCGCGATACCGGTATTGATTTATTACTTCTGGAAGAAATTGCAGCTTACTTCCGTAACGTTCGTAAGAAGTACGCGAAATTCGAAGGCGCTCTACGCGGTACCGATTCACGTATTCTTGTGGCGCAAGTACCTGGTGGCATGTTAACCAACATGGAAAACCAATTACGTGAGCAAGGTGCTTCTGACAAATTTGACGAAGTACTGCAAGAAATCCCACGTGTACGTGAAGATTTAGGCCACATTCCTTTGGTAACACCTACCTCTCAAATCGTCGGTACTCAAGCGGTATTGAACGTATTAACAGGTGAGCGTTACAAGTCTATCTCGAAAGAAACTCAAGGTATCTTGAAAGGCGAATACGGTGCAGCGCCTGCGCCAATGAACGCTGAACTGCAAGCTCGCGTATTAGACGGTGCGCAAGCGATTACCTGTCGTCCTGCGGATCTGCTTGATAACGAATTGGATAAAATCATCGCTGATGTGGACGCACTGGCTGCCGATAAAGGCATCAAGCTGGCGGCTGAGAAAATCGATGACGCTCTGACTTATGCATTGTTCCCGCAAATTGCACCTAAGTTCCTAGAAAATCGTGGTAACCCAGATGCGTTTGAGCCTGCACCGAAAGGCGATGCGGAAGATACTTTCACCATCACGGTTGATGGTAACGAATACGTTGTGAAAGTAGACGAAGGCGGTGACATCACTCAGTTAGGTGCATTAAACGGTGCTCCAACTAGCCTAGGCGGCGCAGCTGCTCCTGCAGCTGGTGGCGTTGCAGCCTCAGGTGGCGGTGACCCAATGCCAGCACCACTAGCCGGTAACATCTGGAAAGTGGAAGTAGCACCAGGTGATTACGTGGAAGAGGGTGATCTAGTGGTGATCCTTGAAGCGATGAAGATGGAAACAGAAGTGCGCGCAAACAAATCCGGTACCGTGGGTAGCGTGAGTGTGAAAGAAGGCGACTCTGTTGCAGTTGGCGATACACTGCTAACCATCGCGTAAGGGGATTGATCCATGGAAACGTTAATTAAGTTTTGGCACGACTCTGGTTTCTACGCGTTAGAACCAGGTCAGTTAGCCATGATGTTTGTTGGCTTTTTGATGCTGTATTTGGCCATCAAAAAAGGCTTTGAACCCTTACTATTATTGCCAATCGCGGTGGGTACCTTGATGGTAAACATCCCGGGCGCTGGCCTTGGTTGGTCTGCAGCGGAACAAGCTATTCGTACGGGCACCCCAGAAGTATTGGATCAATTACGTGTGTTATTTGGTTTAGCGGTTGATGCGGATAAAACCGCGTTATTAGAAGCTTACCATCATGCAGATACCATCGTTTACAAGAAAGCTTTGGCGTTAGCGTCTGGCTTAGGTTTTGAAAACGGTATGCTGTACACCTTCTACTCCATGACCATTGCCAGTGGTGTTGCACCATTGCTGATTTTCATGGGTGTGGGTGCGATGACGGACTTTGGTCCGCTACTGGCGAACCCTAAAACCTTGTTATTAGGCGCAGCGGCTCAGTTTGGTATTTTTGGTACTGTTATTGGTGCGGTGTTACTGACTCACTTCGGGATCACGGACTTCTCAATTGAGCAAGCAGCGGCCATCGGTATTATCGGTGGTGCTGACGGTCCAACCTCGATCTTTATTGCATCTAAGCTAGCACCTGAACTATTAGGTGCCATTGCGGTTGCGGCTTATTCCTATATGGCATTGGTGCCAATGATTCAGCCACCAATCATGAAAGCGTTAACCACAGAAGAAGAACGTAAAATCAAAATGGAACAGCTACGCACGGTTTCTCGTTTAGAGAAAATCTTGTTCCCGATTGCGGTATTGATTCTCGTGGCCTTCATTCTACCTTCAGCGGCACCGCTATTAGGCATGTTCTGCTTTGGTAATCTTATGAAAGAATCGGGTGTGGTTGAGCGTTTAAGCGATACGGCTCAAAACGCGTTGATCAACGTGGTGACCATCTTCTTAGGCCTATCTGTTGGTTATAAGATGAGTTCAGATGCGTTTTTAAACTGGGAAACCATTGCGATTATTGCATTGGGCTTAGCAGCATTCTGCGTGGGTACGGCTGCTGGTGTATTAATGGCGAAAGCCATGAACTTCTTCTCCAAGACACCAATCAACCCGTTAATTGGTTCAGCAGGTGTATCTGCTGTACCTATGGCAGCGCGTGTATCCAACAAGGTTGGCCTTGAGGCAAATCCTCAAAACTTCCTATTGATGCATGCTATGGGTCCAAACGTAGCCGGTGTAATCGGCTCGGCCATCGCAGCGGGTGTTATGCTATCCTACCTAGGATAAGTTGTACGCCTGTTCTAAAAAAAGCGCCTAAGGGCGCTTTTTTTATGTCTTGTTTACGCATCGTTTCCCTAAGCCACAATAATTAACCGTATCCGCATTAAGCTTAACGGTATTGCGTTTTATATCTGCCAAAATGAGAACTAAATAATAATTCTAAGGTAGATGGTATGCAGCAGATTAAGCACTTCACCAACGCGCAAGATAAGATATTTGCCAGTGTGGTTGTGGATTCACAGCACCACATGCTGAGTTGTCTTTGGCGTTCAGAAGCGTTAGCTGCTGGGCAAATTGATGATGTCACCGAATATTGTGCCCAGAGTATTCAAACTTTAAAGCTTCATTATTGGTTGAACGATGTAACCTGTATCCAAAGTCCTTTTCATGCTCATTCTGCAGAAGCGCAAAAAAGTGCATTAGATCGCTTACACGACACGCCGCTTAAAAAGTTTGCCCTAGTATCACAACGGGAAGCCAATCCATCTCGATCTGCATTAATACATGCGTTAAAGCAATGCGGCGTCGAAATCCGAACCTTTAAGAATCTTGTATTGGCATCAGAGTGGCTTTTACTGCCCAGTCTAGAAGATGAAGCTTGGGATAAATGTGACGCCTTAGCGTATTAATTTGGGTCTAACACGCCAATATTTCACAGTTTCAGCACGAACTCATACTCTCGACTAATCTTAAAAAGGAATTAAAAGACAATTACAAATAATGTCGTGATTGGATCTGGGGGAATTGGTTCAATCTCGCACGTGGATACATGGATATGTCCGTTTTTAATACTGACCTTTCACTTTGGACGTTGATACTCATCGGCATCATTGTATTGCTGACGGTGTATTTTCAGTTCTTTCGTTATAGCTCTCGGACAGCAGAGTCCGCACCGACCATTCTCACCAGTATTGGTATTTTTGGAACGTTTCTCGGTGTGGCTTTAGGCTTAAGTGGATTTGATACCGAGCACTTACAGGACAGTGTTCCTGAATTATTAAGCGGCTTAAAAACCGCATTTTGGTCGTCAATTGCTGGATTGTTTGGTGCGTTGACCATAAAGTTTCGTGCGGTTATGGATGCAACTCACGGTGAAGAGCACCATCAGCGTACAGCCAGTATTGATGATTTGAATGATTCATTACGCGCCATCTTAAAAACCCTATCTGAGAATGATGATGAAACCGCTTTTCAACAAATTGCCCTAATGCGCGTGGAGCAGCAACGCCAAAGCGATGATTTGATTACGGCGATGCAGCACTATCAAGAAAAAATGGTAGAGGCCAACACACAAGCCTTGATTGAAGCGTTAGCGGTTGTGATGCGTGATTTTAATACCAAAATTGATGAGCAATACGGTGAGAACTTTAAACGACTTAATGACAGCGTTGGTAGTATGTTGCAATGGCAACAAGAATATAAACAACAGTTAATGGAGCTGGCAGACAATCAACAACGCATTGGCCAGTCCATGGTAGAAGCCACCAGTGCATTTGAAAATATGGTGCGACATGCAGAGTCATTCAATGGCATCAGTGAAAGTTTGGGCAATATGTTGCAAGGCTTAAATACACAGCGCGATGTGTTGGATAAGCATTTAACCGGTTTGGCCAAATTAGTGAGCGAAGCCGGACAGGGATTACCTCAACTTGAAGAGCGCATCACGTTCTTAACCACGGGCCTTGCGCAAACATTAGAGCAATACAACTCTCGTATGGAGAATATGTTGTCGCAAACCACACAAAGTATGAATAGCACCACCAATCAGTTGTCCGAGCAGTTGCAACAGGCGTATGTAGGCGCGTTTGAAAAACTGGATCAGCAAATCATGCAGAGCTTGACCCAAAGTGATAAGAAAATGGCCAAATTGGATGCGGCATTAGAGCAAGAATTAAATAAATCACTGAAAACGCTAGGGCAGCAGTTGGGTGCATTAAGTGAAAAATTTGTGCAAGATTACGCGCCACTTACAGAGCGGCTAAAAGATTTAGTACAACTAGCACAAAATAAAGGTTAATAAGTATGTTAACCGATGAAGAGAAACTAGGAGGGATTCGAGAACAAGAAGGCCACTGGGTCGCAGTGAGCGATTTAATGGCAGGACTCATGATGGTGTTTTTGTTGATCTCTATCGTGTTCATGATTCATGTGGAATGGCAACGTAAAAAAATAACGGATGTGGCGATTCTCTATGATCATTTACGCACGCAGTTATACCAAGATTTACTCACTGAGTTCGAGCCAGATTTAAAAACCTGGGGGGCTGAGTTACAAGAAGATCTAACCTTCCGTTTTAATAAAACAGAGTTGTTATTTGCCAAAGGCGAGTCGGACTTAAATCCAGAGTTTAAAGGTATTTTAGCTGACTTCTTTCCTCGTTATCTGCGCATTATCACCGCCAAGAAATACCGTAATGATATTTTAGAAGTCCGTATTGAAGGGCACACCTCCAGTGCATGGTATGGAGCGGCCAGTGAAGATGATGCTTATATATATAATATGGCCCTTTCCCAAGCTCGTACTCGCAGCACCCTAGCGTATTTACTTAATCTTCCGGATGTTGCCAATGAAAAGTCTTGGCTAAAAACCTATCTTACGGCTAATGGTTTATCGTCTGCTAAAGTCATCGTTGATGCAGCAGGATTAGAAAATGATGAGCGCTCCCGTCGAGTTGAGTTTAAGGTGAGAACCGATGCTGAAGGTAAAATCGCAACGATCTTGGAAGATGCATTGCCATGAAACTTGTGGATTTTACTCAAGATGAAAGTTTAAACCGCTT
The DNA here is from genome assembly GCA_013373125.1 of Gammaproteobacteria bacterium. GTDB lineage: Bacteria > Pseudomonadota > Gammaproteobacteria > Pseudomonadales > Oceanobacteraceae > Bermanella. The sequence continues at coordinate 21,898 of JABXIK010000099.1, forward strand.
GCGTGATCGCATGGGGACGGATCAGTTTGGGCAGTTTGAATTGTTTGATCCGGAGTTGCATTTAAGTTGGCAAGATAAACAAAACTTGGCAAAAGATTGGATAAGTATTAACGCCAATCGATTGCATGCGGGTCATGAGCACGCTTTGTACTTTAAAAATTGTCCCGTGGTTGCCAAGGTCGGTAGCGAATTACACTTCGCCTTATGTGATGATTTAAAAAAGCAAATTAGCCAAGGTTTGCTGGCGGACCTGCCCATTACAACAGGAACAGATAAATTAAGTGAGGCGAAAACATGTCCATATTGTTTACATGCCGTTGCCTATGAAGGCTTTGATGTATATCGCCATCGCCACCAAGAATATAACGATAAGATATTAAAAAGTTTTAATTTGGTGAAATATCTTCAAGAACGCTGGATTTGATTGTTTGACAGGGGTGGCTTTCGGCCAGTGATACAAATAGTCAAATGTCTGATTCGTAATGTCGTTGTGAGTGAATATTGTACACCTATACTGGCGCCAATTATGTAATTAGGCGCTTGTTATGACGGCTCAAGATGGTATCCAATTTTTATCCAATGCATCGGGTAAGACCAGTACGACGCAAACGGGTAAACATATCTTCTCCTATGCTCTAGCTGAACAAGCTCCTCAATTAAGCCATGCTATTTCTAAACAAGCTCAATGGCGAAAACAATATTTAAATTATATTCCTTTAATGGTTGAAGTGTTCTCTAAGCATCATGACGTTGCGGAAAATATGGCAGCGCGTGGTTTATCAGCCAGTTATGAACGTTTTGTGTTTGTTCGTGATGGTGAGTCATTACCCTTGAAACAAGCTATGCAAAAACATGCACAGGATTATTTTCACAGTGCGGTTATTCAAGGTGAGGCAGCACGAACTTTACGGCTTAGCCTTGAGCATAAAGGCAAACGCTTGTCGGGCGCTGGATTAGAGCGCCAAATTAAAGAGTGGATATCACGAGGCATCATTGAAGCCGACCACGGTAATGATGTTTTAGAGATACTAGATAATCAGCAAGCTCTAGATCTCTCGTCTTACACATTTGTGTTATTGGGGGCTGGATCCGAAGTGGGGCCCATTAAAACATTGTTAGCTTTGGGCGCCACTGTTATCGCCATTGCTCGAAATAAACCAAATAACTGGAAAAGATTAATTCAATTAGCAAAGGCTTCCAGTGGCCGATTAGTCGTTCCCTGTCGTGAAAACCCGCAAGGTAAAACCGTAGAAGAAATTGCAAGCATCGCAGGCGCCGATTTACTCACACAAACACCAGAAATTGCTTACTGGCTCAATGGATTTCAACAACCGTTAAATATCGGTAGTTACGCGTATCTAGATGGTGCAAAGCATGTTCAAGTGGTGATGGCCATGGATGCCATTGTGGCGTATTTACTAAATTGTCGTAATGATATTACGCTATCTTATTTGTTAACCCCTTCGGATGTGTATTGCGTATCCAAAACCATTACCGATCACTGCATTGAAAAAGCCAATGGCAAAACGCTTAAGTCGATTACGCTACAGTTACTTAACAAATTCAGTTTGGGGGTAATATTTTCTCCAAGCGTGGTGAAGGTTGTGACAGATGAGCGAGGGCGACGTTCTGGTATTTTGGATAACTTGGTCAGTCAGCAAGGACCAAATTACGTGTTAGCGAAGCATATCCAGCGTTGGCGAGCCATTGATTCAGCCAAGCGAGGCATTCGTATAAGTTGCAATGTGGCACCGGCATCTTCGACACAATCGGTTACCAGTAATCCGTTTTTTGCTGCAGCCATGACAGGATCAGAACATTTTGGGGTTGAAGTATTCACGCCGGATTTAGTGAATGTATTGATGGGATTACAAATGATCCATGATTTACAAAAGCCACAGTGCCAAGAACGCGGTGAGGCGCTATTTGTATCCGGCGCTAATCACGGTGGTGCTTGGCGAATTGGATATAGTTTCCGTTCGCTACTGGTGTTAAGTCTGTTGGTAGGTTTTGCACAGAAGCTAAACCCGATTCGTTTTATTGCTCAACGCCTAAAAGTGAAAAACAAGCAGGCATTAGAGTATTCCTAATGAGTTGACCACCCATTTCAGCTGTCCGCTTTGGCCTTTTATTGTCATCTCAGCTTGTGACACACTAACGTTACTCAATACAAGAATAACAAGGTAACGTCATGGCCTTTTCACACATCATTAAGCGATCACTTATTTCGATTGCTTTTATTTTACTGCTTGCCAGTGCCTATATTTATTATCAGCTAACCGCCAGTTTGCCTGTATTGGAAGGCACCCTCTCTTTTGAACAGGTGAGTGCCCCTGTAAGCATTGAGCGAGATCAACAGGGTATTCCTACCATTTCGGCGCAAACACGTGAAGACACCGCTTTTGCATTGGGTTTTCTACATGCCCAAGAGCGTCTATTTCAGATGGATTTACTTAGAAAAAATAGTGCAGGTGAATTGAGTGAATTGTTTGGGGAACTGGCCGTGCAGTTTGATAGCAAGATGCGTATTCATCAATTCCGTAAGCGCGCGCAATTGGCGGTAGAGCATTTGCCACCCAATCATAAGCAAGTATTACAAGCGTACACCCAAGGTGTGAATGTTGGAATCGCCCAGCTAGCCGCGACTCCGTTTGAATATCAGATTTTAAATGTAGATCCCGCCCCTTGGCACCATGAAGACAGTGCTTTGGTGTTGTTGAGCATGTACATAGATTTGCAACCACAGTGGAGTGAAAGTGAACGCTCATTGGCTGTCATGAAAGATTTATTGCCAGCGGATTGGTTTGCGTTTCTAACCTCACAAGGTGGTTATTGGGATGCGCCTTTACAAGGTGAAGCCTTCGTTGAAAATACCATTATTCCGCAAAAGCCACTGGCTTCATTTAGTGACGAAAATGAAAAGGGTGACCAAGTTAGCGATTATCAATTCTTCGATCAAATCCATTACGGCTCTAACAACTGGTCGGTATCCGGTGCATTAACCGCACACGGGGCAGGTATGGTAGCCGATGATATGCACTTGAAATTACGTGTGCCGAATATTTGGTATCGCGCCTCTTGGTATCTACAAGATGGTCGACGTATAACTGGAGCAAGCTTACCGGGAACACCGGCCATTGTGGTGGGCAGTAATGAGCACATTGCTTGGGGGTTTACCAATAGCCAAGGTGACTATCACGATGTCATCGTACTCAAAACCAATGAAGAGCAAACACAATACTTAACCAAAGATGGCTTGCAAGATTTCCAAGTGGAAACTGAAGTGGTGCAGGTGAAAGGACAAGAGCCGGTTAATGTGGATGTGAAATTAACGCAGTGGGGGCCGGTGATTGGTGAAAACCAAAAAGGAGAACTGCTTGCGATGCGTTGGGTGACTCATGATATCGAAGGGGTGAACTTTCGCTTAATGGATCTTGAGCAAGTTAACAATGTCGATGAGTCGCTGATCGTTGCGGCTCAATCTGGTGTTCCTGGGCAAAACTTTAATGTGGTAGATAAAGAAGGCAACCAAGCTTGGACAATCATGGGACGTATTCCTAAGCGTTTTGGTTTTGATACGGGAATGGGCGGCGATTATAGCGGAAGCCAGTTACCACAAGATTGGAGTAAGGGAGACAAAGGTTGGGCAGGTTATTTGGATGCAAAAGATTACCCTAAAGTGGTCAATCCAAAAGACGGTCGTATTTGGACTGCCAATGCGCGCATCGTCAGTGATGAATTATTGAAAAAAGTAGGTATCAATAATTATGCGTTAGGGCCCAGACAAAAACAGATTCGCGATGATATGTATGCTTTAGAGACATTTAAAGAGCAGGATTTCTTAGATATACAATTGGATGACAGAGCGGTGTTTTTAACCCGTTGGCATGATCTGTTATTAAATTTAGTGACAAAATACCACACTGAAAACAATGCAGACGTTGTGGATGTGTTAAATCATTGGCAAGGTCGTGCCAGTGCAACGAGTGCCGGTTATTTATTTGTAAAACGCTTCCGTGAAAACGTGGTGGATCAAACCGCAGGCAGTATTTATCGATCCGTTGAAAATAACAGTAATGAATTTTGGCCATCAGCCATTGATAATTTTGTTGAATATCCTGTTTGGCAATTAGTTACTGAGCAACCCGTGCAACATATACCCAAAGGATTTGAAAGCTGGGATGACTTTTTATTGGCCATGGTGGAAACAACGAAATCCAAGTTGCTTGAAAATGGTGGGAAGCTTGCGGAGCAAACATGGGGAGATGCCAATACGCTTGCAATTAAGCACCCACTCAGTAAGGCAATACCTTTATTAGGTTGGTTGACGGATATGCCAGCACAGCCAATGAATGGTGATACTTATATGCCGCGCGTACAAAAATCGAATTCGGGGGCATCGCAACGTTTTGCGGTATCACCAGGTCATGAAGAAGATGGTTACTTTCACATGGCAACAGGACAAAGTGGCCATCCGCTGTCGCCGTATTTTGATGTGGGACATAGCGACTGGGTAGAAGGTGTGGCGTCTCCATTCTTGCCCGGCAAGACTAAATGGGCATTAACCCTACAGCCTAAGTAACATATTTGTTGCAGAAAAAAGCCAGATGCATAAATATGCAACTGGCTTTTTTATTTGTGTGATTAAGAAGTTGATTAATCAATCAAACCGTATTGCGCGCTCAGAATATCGATAATTTCTTGTTTCGGATTATCGGATAGGTGTAGTGCTTTTCCGGTAATTTTTTCGGCAATGTCGATGTAGGTTTTGCTCACTTGTGCAAACACTTCCGCAGGTAGAGCATTATCGCGGGCTAGCGCTTCACGCTCATCCATACGATCTTTATTCAATAAAATGTCTGGATCAGGGAAGTGATTCAATAGTAACTGGCGGAAGCCTTCTTTACTGTTCTCCACTACGCGACCGTTACGATATTCTTCGCCATCCCAAATACGGGAACTGTCAGGTGTGCCCACTTCATCCATGTAAATAAGCTTTTCTTGGCCGCTGGCATCCGTGACGTAACCAAATTCAAATTTGGTATCCACAAAGATCTGATCAATTTTCTCTAGTGCTTGGCTAATGACGTTAAAGCCTTCGCTTAATAATTTTTCATACAGATCAATGTCCGCTTCGCTGCGTAAATTAAATGCTGCATAATGATCACGAATATCTTGGCGGCTCACGTTGACATCGTCTTGTTCTGGCACGCCTGGAATGCCTTTTAGAATCCCCTTGGTGCTGGGTGTCATTAGCAATTCAGGTAGTTTTTGATCTTTGCCAAGACCTTCTGGAAGTTGGATGCCACAAAAGTCACGTTCCCCTTTGCTATACGCGCGCCACATGGAGCCTGTGATGTATGAACGGCAAATGGCCTCGATCATCACAGGACGCGCTTTTTGTACGATCCAAACAAACGGGTGTGGAATATCCAGAATGTGGCTGTCGGCAAGGCCTTGTTCTTTGAATAGCTGGAACCAGTGATTCGAGATGGCGTTTAGGGCAGCGCCTTTTCCAGGGATGCCTTGTAGGCCCCCTTCACCATGCCAGATGCAATCAAACGCACTGATGCGATCACTGATGACCATAATGGCAAGAGGCGCATCAGGTGCTACATCGTAGCCTTTTTCTTTAATCAGACGGGCACTGTCTTCTGCTGTTAACCAATAAACGCTGCGTACCTTGCCGCTGTGAACGGGTTTGTCGGTGCGAATCGGAAGATCGTTGTTCACCGCTAAAACGCTTTGTGCCTGAGTCATGGTGTCCACCTAGAGAAAATAAGGCGGAATTCTAGCAAAGGGGCTAGGGGATGGGTATTGATTAAAACACAACGGGGCATGATTGCAGCTCATGTATGGCTACGATCCTGCCCGTAATGCTTTTTACAATTAGGCGTAGTCGTAATCGCCGCCCTTGGCGAGCCCAGCTTGATACGCAGGACGAGCTTGTAGAGTGTTCACGTATTTGAGGATATTGGGGTATTTTTCATCGATTAAGCCTCTTGCCACAGATGCCTCAAGAGGGAAGCTCATTTGAAAGTCTGCCCCGGTGAGTTGATCGCCACAAAACCAGGTATTTTTGGCTAAATGTTGTTCAATGTAGGCCAGTTGATTCTTTAGGTTAGGGGATACAAAGCTTTGTAGCACCTTATTCGCCAACATTTTAGCAACGGGTTTAATGAAAAATGGCATAGGGGCGGATTGCATCTTCATAAACACAAGGCGCATCACCATAGGGGGCATGAGTGAGCCTTCACTGAAGTGCAGCCAGTACAGGTACTGCCAGTATTCGGATGTGTTGGCTTCAGGCTTGAATTCAGGGCCATATTGCGCGATGAGGTATTCGATGATGGCGCCGCTCTCGGCCAGTGTAATGCCGGTTTGATCGTCACTGATCACAGGGCTTTTACCTAGGGGGTGTACGTCTTTTAAGCTCTGAGGGGCTAGAATGGTAATTGGGTCTCGCTGATAGAACTCAATTTTGTATTCGATGCCCAACTCTTCCATTAACCAAAGAATACGCTGAGAGCGAGAATTATTAAGGTGATGTAGTGTAATCATTGTCTTTCTTATTGTTGAGTGAATGGGGTATACGATGAAGCAGACGGCAATGGATTACAAATTTTCCATTTAATTGCAAGGCTTTAAGCTTTCTTGGCTAAAATCGGGCATAATACCCCCTCTTTTAGTGGGTCTATATGTGAATAGCATGAGTATTGAACAAGCCTTATTACAACGAAGTGGCCATCAATGTGAGTTATGTGGTGCGAGTGACGGTTTATCCCCATTAGCGGTTGAGCCATCTGACGGCACTTTGGATAAAAGCATTGTGGTATGTGAGACCTGTAAAGGTCAGATTGAAGATCCAAGTACTATGGATGTTAATCATTGGCGTTGCTTGAATGACAGTATGTGGAATCAAGAAGCGCCGGTACAAGTGATGGCGTACCGTCAGCTATTTGCCCTGATCGCAAAAGGGGAAACTTGGGCGCAAGACAGTTTGGATATGTTGTATCTCGATCCAGAAGTGGAAAAGTGGGCTAAGATGGGCTTGCCAGATGAAGATGCCGAACCAACTTATGATGTTAACAAGGCGGTGCTTCAAGCCGGTGATAGCGTTACTTTGGTGAAGGATTTAGTGGTAAAAGGCGCTAACTTCACCGCTAAGCAAGGCACCTTGGTGAAAAACATTTCTTTAACCAGTAACCCAAAACATATTGAAGGTAAGGTTAATGGCTCGCAAATCGTCATCATTTCTGAGTATTGCAAAAAAGCTTAATTAATTTTGCACCTTTAAGAAATAAAAAAGCCTGCTTAATGCAGGCTTTTTTGTGAGATTAATTGAGGGTTTTATGTAAGTTTGGCGGTAGCTTTGCCAGCTCCCATAAGAAACTATCGAGCTTGAACGTTGCTGTACGTAATTGTTGATCAATATCCGCTAATTCATCGCAAATTTTCCGATAACGCTTACCGCGTTTAATAGCATTAAGCGCATCTTCTACTTTTTGTTTTTTCGTACCTATGTATTCGCGAACCCGCTTCCCATCTTTCTTAGGGTAAATTAAGTACAAATACTTATCTTGATGCCAGTAGGGGGTCGCCTCAATACGCTGTGTGGTTTCAAGCGTGGCTTTTTCTTCGAGCAATAATGATTTGGTTTGCTTAAGTTGATTAATATGATCTGGAATGCGGCCTACTTTATGATCCAATGTATCGGATGTGTTTTTTTCTAATAGTTTTTGACGTTCGCTGGTGTCAGTAATCGTCAATATGGCACCACGATAAGTTTGATCAGAGCTAGGAATTTTGGTCATTGAAATACGTGCCCAAAAACTCTCGCCGCTGGGCTTTAATATAGGTAAGGAGACAAACTCCAGTTGGTTACTTTTTAATGAGGCTAATGCCTTATTTAACACACAATGATCTTCAACAGCGATGAGGTGATGGATAGGTTTAAAAAATAAAGCGTCATCTACGCAACCCAGTTTTTTCACTAAGAATGGGTTCATATAACTGATTTGATGTTGAGTATTTAAAACTAATAACCCTTCTGGGGATAACTCAACGAGATTTTGATAACAACGAGTTTGAACTGCATCACAACTGGTGATATGAATCGGTGTCTCATTGGTCTCTGAAAAAGAAACCGAAACATCCATGTCGTCATCGTATTGCTCTAAGATTGATATAAGTTCTCGAGCCTTCATGTTTCCTTACCCTCATAGATTAGGTATTCAGATAAAACCCATAAAATGAATGTGACTAATCTAGTAATAAAGTATTACTAGCACTGACATGATGTGCCTAAGCATAGTCCTATCCATCGAAAATTCCTAGGCCATATTTCACATAGACGTGGTTAAAACCATGACGCAGTTAGAGATGTAATGCTTGTTGTGTCATTAAAAATCTTCGTAAAGTCACGCCACTTCTAATTATTACTGAGTAATCAATATGGAAAACGCGGCGACGGAATTTAATAGAGAAGAATTTTATAAAGAGTTCACACTTAGAAACGCAGGTTTTATATGTGATGCGGATCAAAAAAGGCTAAGAGAGTCAGTGATCCTGATTGCTGGTTGTGGATCAACTGGTGGTAGTGTAATAGAACTTCTGGTGCGAAGTGGCGCTGAGAATTTAATTTTGGTGGATAACGGTCGTTATGATTTGAATAATGCCAACCGTCAAAACATGGTGCTGGACGATGTTGACCGTTATAAGCCAATTGTCTTCCAAGAACGCTGCCAAGCTATTAATCCGTTTGTCAAAATTGAAGTATGTAATATCGGTATTACGCCGGATAACGTAGATGATTTTGTTAGCCGTGCCGATGTGGTTGTCGATGCGGTCGATGTAACCGGTCGTTCCGGTTTAGAAATGAAATTTTTATTACATGAAGTGTGTCATGTTAAAAACAAAGCCGTAATTTGCGGCTATGATATGGCCGCAACGCAATATATTCCTATCTTCGATTATCGAAATCCAGATCTCCCTCTATTTGATAACCAAATTAACGCGAATATGGTGGCAACCATGGACCCATTAAAGGTTTGTACTTTTTTGGTACCCATTAGTGAAATACCTGAAGCCATGTTTGAAGAGTTAGAACGACACACCCAGGGTAAAGATTACACCTCTCAACTAGGTATAGCAGCGAATTTATTTGGCACGATCACCACTGCTTTAGTTATAGATATTTTGTCTGGCCGGTCAGTCAAGAATGAATACACCATTGATGTATGGAAAGTCATTCGAGGAGAATATGAAGATAAAGAAAAACTGGCTGAATATCGAAAAGGAATTGAGGCGTGGCAAAACGAGCCGTGCAATATTGAAGATAACGAATTCTTAAGTCGCTCGTTAAAACACTATTCAGTGCCATTCTTGCCTGAGCTTCTTCCAGAAAATCTTACTCAACCCCACCTTAAAATTAAATCATCTGAGAATCTTATTAGTGTAGCCATTCGTAATGGCGATTTGGCGGATAAACATAAACAGCAGTTATTACGTTACGCATTTGTGCATTATGCAAAAGTCGGATTTATTAACCAAGATACAGCTGCTAAAGATTTATTGCACCACGAGCCTTTAACCGCTCTGCAAGAGGATGATGTGCACATTCTCGTGTTGGATAAAACCCTAGGTAAATTGATGGCTTATTCCACGCTTAAAATGATGCCTGAATCAAATAAAACCTTCAGCGAAGCGCAAAGGCCAGAATATTCAGTTGAAAAGGCATTTGGTCGAGAGACTTTCTCAAATATTTCTGATTTAGCTGGACTTCAGCTATCAGAAATACGTGAAATTGGACGTGTTGTTAAAACTTATACTGAAGATAAGACCATGTCTGCTCGAGTTGGTTTGATGTTGCTTGATGCCTATCACGCATTGATTACCCAACAAGATAGTGGGATTAAGGCAATGATTGGCGATGGTGAGGCTAAGGTGACTTTAGCCAATCTTGATATGTACGGCTTTAACCCTGTTGTTTTACAGAAATCAAATGTGGTTATCGATCCTGAGCATTTATTTGCTAGTCGCTATCAAGGAAGAGAAGTTAAACCGTTTTGGTTTGCTCTTAGTCAAATGGATAAAGAAAAAAATCAACAAGCTTCACAACTATTAAACCTCGCTGAAAATGAATTTTATTCAGCCTATAAAAAATTTAAAAACTCTGAACCCTTAACTATTCAACCACAGACTGAGCTTGCCTAATGGAGGCTGTTATGGAATGGAATACAGAACAACAGGCGTTAAAACAACGTTACTTTGAAGTGGGTCGCGATCTGGTTAGACCTTCTGCAGCGTTTCGAGATGAGAGTGTGAGCTTTGATAAAGCATTGTGGAGAAAGGTTGGCGATACTGGATTGCTTGGCTTAAGCATGCCGGAACAATATGGTGGCTCTGGGTTAAGTATAACCGATTTTTCTGCGGCTTTAGAAGGCTTTGCCGAAGGCTGTCAAGACATGGGGGTACTGGTTACCTTTGTTGCGCAAGTTGCCTTAGTTCAGTCATCGTTAGTTAATTATGGTACCCATGAACAATGTGAGAAGTGGTTGCCAAGTTTGATATCCGGTGAGAAGTTGGCGTGTTTTGCGATTACTGAACAAGGCTGCGGCTCAGATGTACGCTCAATCAAAACACAAGTAGAAAAGACTGTAGATGGGTATGTACTAAATGGTAAAAAGTGGAATATCACCAATGCGCCTATTGCTGATATTTGCATGACTTTTGCGAAAGTAAAAGATAAAAAAGAAAAAGCCATTTCCTGCTTTATTTTAGAAACGAATCAATCGGCTGTTACACAGTCTGAACCGTTTAGCTTAATGGGTAATCGTGGAACACCAATCGGAAGTATTGACTTTAATGATGTGGAACTTAGTCATCGAAACCTTGTAAGCGACGAAGAGAATGGTTTGGCCGTTTTATATTTCTCATTTTTAATTGAACGAATTTTGACGGGTGTATTAGTGTCGGGATGTATTAGACCGCTAATAAAAGAGTGTGCGCAATATTCGCAAGAACGTCACGCATTTGGTAGTCCAATTGGTAATAATCAATACGTACAGCAATATATTGTCGATATAGAAAGTAAATTAGAGTTACTAAATGGTGTGATTTTTAAAGCGCTTTATATGATCGAACAAGGTCGAGACTGCTCAAAGCTTGCATCGGTAATCAAGATGTACTCATCTGAAATCTTCCATGAATCCTCCTTAAGTGCCATGCGAGTACTGGGCAATTATGGCTATCGTCGTGAGAATTACTATGAACGTTTATTGCGTGATGCAATTGGGTTGCTATTTGCAGGTGGTACGACAGAAATTCATAAGCGAGTAATTTGGGACTCTATTTTAAGTGATGTGAAAAACAATCCAAGAGTGCATAAAAACTTGAATTTATCCTGGCAAGAAAATACTGCTAGGACCACCATGTCGGAGGCGGTGTAATGTCTACTATGTCAGGAATCGAAAAAGCAATAGATTCGACCAATCAGTTGCATCAACGCCCATGGCTTGTGATATTGGCGTTCATTGCATTAACGGTACTTGCGCTTGGAAGTGCAGGTAAATTGCAGATTAATGCGACGCCTTACATGATTGATAATGAGCATCCAAGCCGTGTAGCCGATCATGATAATAAAAACCTATTTAGTGGTACTGGTGAGCAAGCCTTCATTGCTGTTGTTAATCCTGATGGTGATGTGTTTAACGATACAACATTGAGTGTGGTTAAGGACTTAAGTCAAAAATTCAAAACCATGACGCTGTTGACAGCATTCGATGAAGCCTTTCTTGATAATGTTGCGCTTAAGTCACAAGAAGCAAAATCTCTGATTGGTGAGTTAAAACAAGCGGGTTTATCCTCGAATGATGTTTATCGTCTAAAAGGATTAATGATTTCATTAAAAGCTGAGGGCAAGTTATCTGAAGCTGAAATAAATCAATTCGAAACTTTAATTGTACATCTTCATCCGGTTAAAAAAGTTCGTTCATTGTTAACCATGGAGAATATCATGCCAACAGAGGACGGTATCGATATTCATCCATTATTAAATCGTAAGTCTGGTGATCCAACTGCTACCGAATTAAAACAAGAGGTTATGAGTAATCCATTGTACATCGATGGCTTAATATCTAGTGCGGCAGATGCCACAAGCATTCAAGTGGAATTTAATATTGCTGAGGATGATTCTCCTTCTATGTTGTTGGCGTTTCAGGAAATCAATAACATTATCAATAACAGCGAATTAGCATCTAATAAAGTACATCTAAGTGGTCCTCCGATGATTGCCGCTGAAACGGCTTCCAATATGGAAAAGGACAATCAAACCCTTTTGCCTGGTGTGTTACTGGTGATTCTATTCGTACTTTTTATTAGCTTTGGTCGAATCCAAGGTATGGTGATTCCTATGCTTATCGCCATTATTAGCTTGATTTGGACGTTGGCGGTAATGAGTGCCATGGGAGTGAAACAAAATATTATTACGTCTATGCTTCCCGTTTTTATTATTGCCATTGCGGTGTGTGATGCTATTCACTTCTTGTCGGATTATTACCGTCATTTACCTGCTAATGCGGATCGTGAGCAGCGCTCACAGGCTGCTTCTGCTGCGATTAAACAGTTATTCTGGCCAATGCTTATAACAACGATCACAACTGCTCTTGGCTTTGTGTCATTGGCTTGGACTGAAGTCACCTTTATTAAAGAGTTTGGTGTGTTTGTGGGCATCGGTGTGATATTGGCCTGGGTCATTACTATCTTCTTCTTGCCTACGATGTTGGTGTTATGGAAAGCACAGCCTCCAAAGTGGGGGCTATTGGCCAGTGATCGAATGGACGGCGGGTTATCTGCATTTGCTTCTATTTCAAAATATGCCAAGCCAGCTATTGTTTTTACGTTAGCCTTAATTGTGGTGTGCGCGGCAGTTATCAGTCAGCAGCTAAAAGTTGATAACCAAGTAATAGGTTACTTTGAAGAAGACAGTCAAATACGGGTAGACGATAGAGCATTGAATCAGCATTTTGGTGGCACCACACCCATTAGTATCATGATTGAAACCAATGATGTGGATGCTTTCAAAAAGAGTGAGTACGTCAATGCTTTAGAATTAATTGAAAATCGTCTTAAGTCACATGATTTGGTTGGATATACCTATGGCTTGCCTGATTTCATCAAACGCTTAAATCAAGCTTTGAATAATGATTTATCCAATCAAGCTTATGTGTTGCCTGAAAATTTAAGCTCTGAGCTCATTTCTCAATACTACTTATTGTATGAGAACGGGAATGGACGAGACTTATTTGATGTTGTAGATCGTCGTTATCAAAACTCTCGCGTATTGGCTATCTTGCACTCGGACAAGTCATCAGAAGTGAGTGTGATCATGAATGATGTTTTATCTTACGCAGCCAGTGTCTTGCCAGCGGGTACAAAAGTTCGTATTTCAGGTTACGGTGAAATATTAGTCGCGACCACTAATGCGGTTGTTTGGGGTCAAGTAACGAGTCTAATTCTAGCCAGTATATTGATCACGCTGGTGGTAATGGCAATTTTCCGCTCGCCTAGTATTGGGTTAGTGGTGCCTCTGCCTTTGATTTTGACCTTACTGGGTGTGTTCACAATTATGGCGCTCACTGGTACTAATCTCGATATTGGTACCTCTATCATCGCGGCTATTTCGTTCGGAATTGGGATCGACTATTCCATTCATATTATTGCCGCGCTGAAAGCCAGTTCGGCCGAATCTAGAATGGCTCGTATTCAAGAGGCATTAAACAAATGCGCTAAACCCATATTAATTAATACATTAGCCTTAGGCTTTGGCTTCTTAGTATTAACGCTTTCTGGTTATCAAGCGCTAATTAATCTGGGTTACTTTATTTCTAT
>JABXIK010000143.1 GCA_013373125.1 Gammaproteobacteria bacterium
CACTGGATGAGCAACTTAAACCTGGCGAATACCGAGCGTTAACACCAGAAGAGATTTTGGCTTTTCAGCCAGCGTGATCTGAATCACTTTTTTATACGTAATAGAGGCAGTTCATTCTTGTAGAGGAAGTTATGTCTCAATTATATCGCTTAGTATACGCCAGCAAGTCAACCGTTGATCTACAAGGCTCGGGAGTGAATCTAGAGATTGGACGGATACTAACGAAATCTAAGCGTAATAATCCCAAATTGAATATCGGTGGGGTTTTGTATTATGGCGATGGGTATTTTTTTCAGGTACTAGAAGGTGCGCGCGATGATATCTATGCACTGTATGAAAAAATAGGCAAAGACACACGCCACTCGGAACTAAAAGTTTTGACAGAAGGCTATATTGATCAAGGATTATTTGGCGATTGGTCCATGCATTTTGTTCCTAGCAAAAGTCAGATAAGACAATTGTTAGCTGAGCATAGCTTTGTGCGCTTTACCCCTTTCTTATTTTCCCAAGTATTGTTGCAAAAGTTAATGGTCGTACTGAGTCAGAACGGTTGCTATGAAACGCAAGAATCTAAATCGAACTGGTGGGATAGATTTAAGTCAAAATGGAAAAAACAAAAAGCCGCGGTATAATGCGGCTTTTTTAATAAATACGTTTTAAGAATTGTTTTCAGCGCAAGACTGTTGATTTTTAATGGCGTTAATAATAACCAGCTTTACATCAGCAAGGGCTTCAAATTCAGTCGGTAAATTTTCTGAAACTTCTTGAATCACAGCGGCATAATTTTGTGGCACATCACAAGCCTGCTGGCGACTTTCTGAGCTTGTAGAGCCAAGACGACTATCATACGCCCGCTTAAAAAAGTCTGATTTTTCTTTTGGTAGTTGTCTATCTAACGGAACGCCCGTTAATGATGAAGCTGCCATAAATCCTTTTATAAAGAACCGACATGCACTGGCTTGTTCTGCTTGGGGTTGTTCTTTCAATGACTGGCAGGAGTTTAAAATTTGGGTTTGTTCATCAGCTAATGACAGGGAACTTGCGGCTAAAAGGGCAAGAGAAAGCATGAGTCTCATACAGCGGCTCCTATTTTGTTATTGTGGGAGTATGATGTGTTGAGCTTCCTTAGGTTGGCGTAGGCCGAATTAATAGTCAAGACTTATACTATGAGATTTGTAAACGCATTCTAAAATTTAAGGTGTAGAATGTTTGTCGCAGAATGACCATTTTGAGAAAGATATCTCATGAGCGTTAATACAATAGAGCAAAATCAGCAGCGCCAAGCGTTACATGACTATGATGAAATTTGGTTGTTTGGATATGGCTCGTTAATTTACAAAGTGGATTTTGCTTTTATTCAACAGTCTCCTGGATTCATAAGTGGTTGGCAACGTCGCTTCTGGCAAGGTAGTCATGACCATCGTGGAACGCTGGAACAACCAGGTAGGGTTGTAACCTTGATTCCAGCTGCGGGCATGCATTGTTTTGGTATGGCGTATCAAGTCACCGCCGATGTGTTTGAGCATTTGGATCACAGGGAAAAAAACGGATACCTGCGTCATGAAGTGGTGATTACGTTAACCGATAAAAAGCAAAGTAGAGAGGTATTGGGTTTAATTTATATTGCTGATGAATCCAATGAAGCGTATTTAGGTCCAGCCTCAGAAAGAGAAATTGCTGAACACATCGCTAATAGTAGCGGTCCCAGTGGTGAAAACAGCGAATATTTATTAAGTCTTGCAAAATCTTTACGTGAGTTGGGCGCGGTTGATGATCATGTTTTTAATATAGAAAGATATTTAAGAAAATAAAAAGCCGGCTTAGCCGGCTTTTTATTTAATAAACAGTTTTGAATGTTAGGTTGATTCCTGATCCATCAAAAGAATAACCGTCAATTTCATAATCAATGCTGGTGTATTCAAGGCCTATGCTTGAGTTAACAAATTGTTGCTTGTTGAAATGTAAATTTGCTTCAACTTTAAAACCAAGTGCATTATCAAAGTCAGCATCACCACTGAATCCAGGAGCATTAACAGATAGCGTTGGATTTAAGTGATAGGTTAAACCGCCACCAAAGCTAATGTTATTTGCTTTTGAAAGCAATAATAGATCAAGTGGATATCGAGAGAATTTTGCGTCGCCATTTGTAGCATCAACGGAATCAAACATATAACTAAATGCAACTTTGGCAAAAAGAGGGTTTTCGCCAGTATGATTTAATCTATTTTGAAATGATGCACCTAAAATGATGCCATTACCCGCTTTAATTTCTTCTGTCGATCCATCATCGAAAGTAAATTCAGCCAAAGTATCACCGCCAAAGCCAATACCAAAATGGAGGCCGAAATTCACATCTTTTTCGTCTGGAGTTGCTGGTTCATTTGCTAAAGAAAGAGTCGAAATAGCTAAAAGAGATAACACGGAAAGGTTTTTAATCAACATCTATTATTCCTTAATAAGGTAGTCCTAAATTGGAGCGCGAATCCTACCATAAGGAGAAAGTAAAACAATCCTCTTAATGCTTCACCGGATGCTTTTGTAATTTGCGTTGCAGTGTTCGCCGATGCATACCCAATTCTCTTGCAGTAGCGGAAATATTACCATCATTGGCCTGTAGGGTTTGCTGTATCTTTTCCCACTCTAAACGTTTTACCGATGTAGGTTTGTCTGCGATGTCTGTTTCATGGGCATCGCTAGGATTATGTTCAAAGCTATTTAATAACTCATCTATGTCCACAGGTTTACACAAGTATTGGTGAGCACCGAGTTTAATGGCATCCACAGCAGTGGCAATGCTGGCATAACTGGTGAGCATAGTGATTTGTGAATTGGGTGAAAGGCACTTGAGTTGTGTAATTAAATGCAGGCCACTTTCATGCTCTAATTTTAAGTCCAGTGAAATCCATTTGGGTTTAAACTCTTCACATAACTTTAATGCCTGCTCGCCATTTTCGGCGCTTAATACTTCATATCCGCGGCGGGTTAATCCCCTAGCAAGTACATGCAGCAGGGTTGCATCGTCATCAATAATGAGAAAAAAGTCTTTAAGTTGATCAGACATGAAAGGGCACCTCGATCACACTTAAACAACCTTGTGCATTATTTTTCATGTTGATGTTGCCACCAATGCGAGAGATGCTGCTATGGCTGAGCAGTAATCCAATACCTAATCCATGTTCAGAATAAACCGGTGACGATGGCATTGAGAAATTGTCATCAATGCCTGGGCCAAAATCCTGAATACTTAATTGCCAGCTGTGTTTATTCCATGAAAGCGATATGTGTATAGGCTGTTTACTGGCACTGTTAGCATTATCAAAAACATTCATCATGGCTTGCATGATGACTAATGGATATTGAACGTTAGGACTTGGCTTGGTTGGTGGTGTCCATTGAAATTGAGCTTTAGGTCGCAACAGTAACCATTGATCTAAAGTGTGTTGAACAAAATCAGAAAGCGCTTGCGTTTCACTCATATCCAACTTTTGAGGTTGGCTTAAATGTCTGAGTTTTTGCTGACATACATCCACTTGTTGGTGAATCAGTTGCAAATCTTCCAGCGTGTCTTGGTTTAAGTCTTTTGTTTGTTGTAATTCGCGGCTCAGCATTTTGATGGTGGTTAATGGTGAACCCAATTCATGTGCAGTACTGGCGGCTTGGCTAGCCAGTAACATGAGATGCTCATTTTGTAGCACTTGTTCGCGATAATGGGCCGTTTGTTTGTCTTTTTCTTTAAGCTCGAACGCCATTTCTACCACAAAGTAAGCGATGAGCAGTGCGCTTAAAATAAACGTAAACCACATGCCGATAATGTGAAAACTTAAGCCCGCATGGGCTAGATGGTGATCAAGTGCAGGCAGAGGTAAATAGAAAAACAGTAAAACCCCATAAATCAGCATGGATATAATGCACAGTGACCAGGTTTTTGCCCAAGATAAAGTAGCGGCACTAATCACAATGGGAACCAGCAAATAAGTGATGAAGGGATTATTTGCTCCACCACTTAGGTACATCAAAATCGAGATGAGTAAGGTATCGGTTAGCAAGTAGGCGAATAACTCGTTGGGTAATGCTTGATGATGCTTGGCACGCCATAGATTTAATAAGCTTAACAGTGTGAGGGTAAACAACACACTCCATAACATAACTTGTTGCATACCCGGAGTTTGTTCTAAACCGATCAAGGCCAATGCGATGCCTAACCCACTGCACACAATTAATCGCAATACGGCGAGGCGCTTGAGGTTTTGAAATAAAGGCGTGGATTGGGCTGATACGTCAGGCATAGTCAAAATCACTGTTTTGCAATAATTTAAATGGCCCGAGTAAATGCTCATACACTAGCTGACAGGCGAGGTCGCTGTTGCGTGAGAGCAATGCATCCATAAGCTCATCATGATCTTTTTGGTTTGCATCAAATACTTGGTTGTTTACCATGTGTTGTTTTAACCAAAGGTTGCGATAGCGTGAAGCTTTTTCATATAAGCTGCGGCGCACATCTAATAAGGTTGGAGACTGGCAGCCAGAAGTAATGGCGCTATGAAACCCATGATGCAAGGCTTCCCACTTTTGCATGTTGTCGCGGGCGCTATCTGAGTCTGCGGCATCGGATAACGTGGCATTTAACAATACCGCTGCTTTTTTCAGTTGATGCGCACTGGCCACAATGCCTGCCTCCCAAGCGTCATCCCCTTGCTCAACCGCTAACTTTACACATAAAGATTCGATGTGAGCGCGCGTGTGATAGATATCCGCCAGTTCGGCTTTGGAGATAGGGTGCACGCGGAACCCTCTTTGGTTTTCTACCACAACCAGTTGTTCAACTAAAAGCTGAGAGAGGGCTTCACGCAACGGGCTCACACCCACATGGTAGCGCTCTTTTAATCGCGCCATTTTCAACTTTTCACCGGGTGTGAAATAGCCGTTAAGAATGTCTAGCTTTAATTGATTGACCACCTGGCCTGCAAAATTTTCATTGCTGCTGTCGTCTGCGCCCATCTCGATCATGGGATTCCCTTGTGATGTGTCGTGGTGGCTATTCTACGGTAACTTGGTTCTTCGATAAATAGCGTTCAAACTATAAAATGTTGACATTAATAAAAAATGTCGACATTATGGGTGCGTATTCACATGATCACTCGGTCGTATTTGGAGGCAATCCCATGACAGCAATGGAAAAAGTGGTGCCAAGCGAGGCAAATGTCGCGTTTACCCAAGAAAATCACCCTAATAACCCAAGACTTCAACGTATTGTCCTAAGTGAGCAGGGATTAAAGGCTTTTGAAACTGCCACATCCCAGTGGGGATTGCAGGCCATCGAATACAAGCCGTTCTTGCGTTTTGCCGTGGCCAATGCCTTGGATGAAGCTTGTGGTGGAGCTCTGTCACCGGTTTTAAATCAAATTATGCAGACCCGTGAACAAGGTGCGTTTTTGTTTGAATATGAGGGGACGCCGGACATGGATGCCAGTGAGTTTCATGTGAAGTTATCCACGGCCATTTCTCATTTGATCGGTGTGCCAAATTTTGATGCCATGTACGGCAAGTTCTATGCGCGCTTCACTGTGCGCAATAAAGACGACAGTGACAGCTACTTACGTCAGGCTCATCGTCGTATGGAGTTACATAATGATGGCACTTACGTAAATGAGCGCACCGACTTTGTGATCATGATGAAAATGAAAGAAGAAAACATGGAAGGTGGTGACTCTTTAATCTTACACATTGATGATTGGCAAGATTTAGAGCGTTTTTATCATCACCCCTTGGCGAAACAAGACATTCAATGGGGTTCGCCACCAAGCAAACAAGTGGATTATAAAGTGCATCACCCTGTGTTTTTCGAAGAAGATCAAAATGGTAAGCCGCACATGCTGTTTATCGATCAATTTGCTGAACCACAAAATATGCGTCAAGGTTTGTATTTGCATCAGATGGGTGAATCACTTGAAGCTGAAGAGAACTGCAGCAACATTGAAGTGCCTGTCGGCTCTATGCTTGTGTTGCAAAACCACTGCTGGTTACATGGACGCGATAAGTTTGTGGCACATCCAGGGTTAGAGCGAGAGCTACTAAGGCAGCGTGGCCATTTCTCTGATAATTAATATCATAGGGGCCACGGTCCCCAGAGTTTGGATTTTGAGAGCAGTTTTGTTAATTGGTTTGGGTAAAGCATGAAATTTGATTATGTGATCATAGGTGGTGGCATTGTGGGTGTATCCACGGCGTGGCAGTTGCAGCAGCAATTTCCGCACAAGCGCATCGCCATTATGGAAAAAGAAAATCAATTTGCATGTCATCAAACCGGACATAACAGTGGCGTCATACATGCTGGTGTGTATTATCAGCCGGGCTCTTTAAAAGCCAAGTTCTGCAAAGAAGGTGTACAGGCCACCATCAATTTTTGCCAAGAAAATAATATCCCTTTTGAGCAGTGCGGTAAGCTTTTAGTGGCCACAAGTCCATTGGAGCATGAACGCATGTTGGCGTTATATGAGCGCTGCGGCGAAAACGGCATTGAAGCGGAGCTGTTATCCGAAGCAGAGCTCAAACAACGAGAGCCCAATATTACAGGTGTCGGGGCCATCTTTGTTAAGCAAACTGGGATTGTGGATTATCAATTGGTGACCACAAAAATGGCGGAAAAATTTCAACAATTAGGTGGTACCATTTTATTGCGCCATGAAGTGATGGGGTTAACAGAGCATGCAAACGGTGTCAGCATCGAAGCAATTTACAATACCAAACCAGTTCAGTTTGAATGCGACTTTTTAATTGCATGTTCAGGGTTAATGGCTGATCGCACTACACGTATGTTAGGGATTGAAACGGATTTTCAAATCATTCCGTTTCGCGGTGAGTATTATCGTTTGGCACCACAACATAATCAAATTGTGAACCACTTAATTTATCCTATTCCTGATCCGGATCTTCCTTTTTTAGGTGTGCATCTAACCCGCATGATTGATGGTAGTGTGACCGTGGGACCCAATGCGGTTCAAGGTTGGAAGCGCGAAGGTTATGGCAAGATCAATATTAGTTTGGGTGACATCTGGGATATGGTGCGCTTTACAGGCTTTTGGCGAGTGCTTAAAAATAATTTAA
>JABXIK010000109.1 GCA_013373125.1 Gammaproteobacteria bacterium
CATTGGCTTACATCAAAGAGATAATGATCGCCTACTAAAAACCCTAGAGCATTTACGTGACCTGGGTAATACCGTGATCGTAGTGGAACATGATGAAGATGCCATTCGTGCCGCGGATTATATTGTGGACATTGGTCCAGGTGCCGGTGTGCATGGCGGTGAAGTCATTTATGCGGGCTTGCCTAAAAATATTGGCAAGTGCAAAGATTCGGTTACCGGTCAATTCTTAACCGGCACGCGTAAAATTGAAGTACCTAAAAAGCGCACGCCAATTAATAAAGACAAGCAATTGGTATTGTCTGGCGCATCCGGTAATAACTTAAATAACACCACATTAAAAATACCAGTAGGCCTGCTTACCTGTGTCACAGGTGTATCCGGCAGTGGTAAATCCACACTGATTAATCAAACGTTATATCCGCTTGCTGCCACTGCACTTAACAATGCATCCACATTGAAAGCGGCGCCTTATGAATCCATCGAAGGCATGGAACATTTTGATAAATGCGTAGACATTGATCAGAGCCCAATCGGACGTACACCACGCTCCAATCCAGCCACATACACAGGTATTTTTACCGCCGTACGTGACTTATTTACCGGCACGGAAGAAGCCCGCTCTCGCGGCTATAAAGCGGGACGCTTTAGTTTCAACGTGAAAGGCGGTCGCTGTGAAGCGTGTCAGGGTGATGGCGTTATTAAAGTTGAAATGCACTTCTTAGCTGACGTGTATGTACCTTGCGATGTGTGCCACGGAAAACGTTACAACCGTGAAACCTTGGATATTCGTTACAAGGGCAAAAACATTCACGAAGTATTAGAAATGACAGTAGAAGAAGGCTTGGAATTTTTCGATGCGATTCCTGCACTGAAACGAAAATTGCAAACCTTGATGGATGTGGGTCTAACCTATGTGCGCCTTGGGCAAAACGCCACGACCCTCTCCGGCGGTGAAGCACAACGTGTGAAACTGGCCAAAGAATTAAGTAAACGTGATACCGGCCAAACCCTGTATATCTTGGATGAACCCACAACCGGTTTACACTTCCACGACATTCAACAGTTGCTGGATGTCTTGCATCGCTTACGCGATCACGGCAACACCATAGTGGTCATTGAACACAATCTTGATGTCATCAAAACCGCCGACTGGATTGTGGATCTCGGCCCAGAGGGTGGTTCCGGTGGCGGCAAAATCATTGCCGAAGGTACCCCTGAAGATGTGGCCAAAGTAAAAGGCAGCCACACGGCTACTTTCTTAAAACCCATGTTAAAAGCATAATTTTTTATACACAGTTGGCTACATGATTATTATGCCAACCAGAAAAAACGAGGAAGCCATGTCAGACGAAAAGACTGAACAAACCGCCCGTCAAATGGATAAAGATTTTTTCAAACGTACCGATGCGTTTATTAAAGTAGCCAATGAGTTGGCAAAAGAACATGACTTAGGGAAGGTCAGTGCCAGCATGTTGTATGCTGCGGCTCGCTTTAATGCGTTTATTGTTGCCTCATCAGCGCAAGACAAAGCCGAAGCCGATCGCAACAAAGTAGAAGCCATCGAGTACTTTACGAATCAATATCGCAACATGTTGCTTGCGAACATGGATGACTATATTGAAAAGTACGATGAATACTTGAAATAATTTTTTAGACATTTAATGAGTTATAAAAAAACCGCTTAGCTCTCTCAAGCTAAGCGGTTTTTTATTGAGACGATTAAAAATTAAAAGCCCAATACGTCTTGCATGTCATATACGCCATTAGGCTGTGTTTTTAGCCAAGCCGCTGCGCGCACTGCGCCTTTGGCAAACGTCATTCGGCTTTGTGCTTTATGGGTAATTTCAACGCGCTCACCTTCGGTAGCAAACATCACAGTGTGATCACCCACTACGTCGCCGCCGCGAATGGTTTCAAAACCAATTTGTTTTTGCGGACGCGCCCCAGTTTGACCTTCACGACCGTACACAGCCACTTCGTTTAAATCCCAACCTAGGGTTTCTGCAACCACTTCACCTAAGCGCAATGCCGTGCCGGAAGGCGCATCCACTTTATGGCGGTGATGCATTTCAATCACTTCGATATCACTGTCATTGCCCATCACTTTTGCTGCCATACGCAACAGGTTCAAGCATAAGGTCACACCCACAGAATAGTTAGGCGCAAATACAATTTGCATCTCCTTACCGGCAGCTTGCAACGTGGATTTTTGTTCGTCAGTTAACCCTGTGGTGCCAATCACAATGCCTTTACCGTGAACTTTACAAAATTCAATGTTCGCCATGGTGGCTTCTGGTGCCGTGAAATCGATCAATACATCAAAGTCATTCACCGCTTCTTCCAATGAGCCTAACAGTGACACGCCCAATTTTTTACCCAGGCCAGCCATTTCACCCGCATCGGCACCCTTCAGGCTGTCATCCGGCAATACAATACCCGCGCCCAGCTTTGCGCCTTCGGCAAGTTCTGTGGCTTCGATTAAGATACGGCCCATGCGGCCTGCAGCACCAATAATGGCAATACGAGTAGTCATGATTACGACCTAAAACTGTGTTTCGAGATTGGTTGGGGATTGTACATGAATATTCCTCTAGTAGGGAGGTTTGAGCCGTTTGATGCTTCAAACACAAAAAAGCCCCAATGCTTACGCATTGAGGCTTTTGAGTTTTTCGTGTGCATAAATACCCTTCAGGGTAAATGTCGCTTACTCGAAGAAGGTTTTCACGTTATCAAACCACGTCTTCTTTCGCGGAGAATGTTTATCCCCACCCTTCAAACTGGCCTGAAACTCTTTCAAAATCTTCTTCTGATGTTCCGTCAACTTAACCGGCGTTTCTACCATCACGCGACATAACAAGTCACCTTGTTGACCGCCACGTACGGGCACCACACCTTTGCCGCGCAAACGGAATAATTTTCCGCTTTGGGTTTCTGCTGGGATTTTAAGATTGACGCGCCCATCCAACGTTGGCACTTCAATTTCGCCACCCAGTGCCGCATCAGCAATGCTAATTGGCACATCACAATAAAGATTGCGGCCATCACGCTCAAAAATAGAGTGTGGTTTGATGTGGGTTTCAACATACAAGTCACCGGCTGGACCGCCGCGAGTACCGGCTTCGCCTTCGCCACTCAGACGGATGCGATCACCATTATCCACACCTGCTGGCACTTTCACATTCAGCGTCTTGGTTTCTTCTTTCACGCCTTGACCGTGACAAGAGCCACAAGGATCTTTAATGATGGAGCCTTGTCCGCGACAGGTTGGACAAGTTTGCTGTACCGAGAAAAAACCTTGTTGCATACGCACTTGGCCTTGGCCGTGACACGTATTACAGGTGATTGGGGTTGAGCCATCTTTAGCACCTGATCCATGACAGGTATCACACTCAACTAGGGTTGGAACACGGATTTTAACTTCCGCACCCTTCACTGCTTGTTCAAGGGTTAATTCTAAATTGTATTTCAGGTCGCTGCCGCGCTGTGGACCATTGCGTCCACCACGACCACCGCCGCCACCAAAAATATCGCCGAACACATCACCGAAGATATCGCTGAAGTTACCGCCACCACCAAAACCACCAGCACCTGCTTGCCCGTCAACACCGGCATGACCATATTGATCGTACGCAGCACGTTTTTGTTGGTCGCTTAATATTTCATAAGCTTCTGTGGCTTCTTTAAATTTTGCATCGGCATCTTTATCATCCGGGTTTCTATCCGGGTGATATTTCATGGCCAATTTACGGTACGCACGCTTTACTTCTTTCGCATCCGCACTTTTATCGACACCGAGTATTTCGTAAAAATCACGTTTTGACATTCTGTTGCCCTGCAATTATGCAAAAAACGCGGCGCCCTAAAAATAGAGCTCCGCGTTGATCATCTATCCGCTTTTCAGCGTTTGCGAGGAAGGCAGTGCTAGTAAAAACATTTACCGCCCTGCCAACGCAGCAAGCTCAAAAGTTACTTGTTGTCTTTCACTTCTTCAAACTCAGCGTCTACAACATCGTCATCTTTGCCAGCTTCTTGTTGAGCACCAGCATCACCCGCTTGTTGCGCAGCCGCTTGCTCTGCGTACATCTTCTGAGCTAAACCAGAAGAGGCTTCAGTAAGCTTAGTTGTTGCGGCTTCGATGGCGTCTTTATCGTCACCTTTTAATGCTTCTTCCACTTCCGCAATAGCCGCTTCAATGGCTGCTTTTTCTTCGTCAGTGGCTTTGTCACCCGCTTCTTCTAAGGTTTTCTTAGTTGCGTGAACCATGCCGTCAGCCGTGTTACGAACTTGAATCATTTCTTCAAATTTCTTATCCGCTTCAGCATTCGCTTCTGCGTCACGTACCATTTTTTCGATTTCATCATCGCTCAAACCAGAAGACGCTTTGATTACGATAGACTGCTCTTTACCAGTAGCCTTATCTTTCGCGCTTACGTTAAGAATACCGTTAGCATC
>JABXIK010000089.1 GCA_013373125.1 Gammaproteobacteria bacterium
CCTTGGTGGTCATGGCAATTTTCCGCTCGCCTAGTATTGGCTTAGTGGTGCCTCTGCCTTTGATTTTGACCTTGCTGGGTGTGTTCACAATTATGGCGCTCACTGGTACCAATCTGGATATTGGTACCTCTATCATTGCGGCTATTTCGTTCGGGATTGGTATCGACTATTCCATTCATATTATTGCCGCGCTGAAAGCCAGTTCGGCGGGATCCAGAATGGCTCGTATTCAAGAGGCATTAAACAAATGCGCAAAACCCATATTAATAAATACACTTGCTCTAGGGTTTGGCTTCTTGGTGTTAACGCTTTCTGGTTATCAGGCGCTAATTAATCTGGGTTACTTTATTTCTATAACCATGTTTTTGAGTGCGATCTTTTCTCTATTGGTATTGCCGTCTGTCGTAGTATCGGTTATCCAAAAAGAAGAGAACGAAACGGAAACAGTTGGGCAAGAAATCAATGCGTAAGTTATTCATTGTCGCACTTACTGTACTGTGTTGTGGATTGAATAGTGTTAGTTGGGCGAAAGGAGGTGACTTATTAGTCATCTCCTATTTCCCAGAGAAAGGTGTCTATAATAAAGACACCTTGTTGGATTTAGTTACAAAGACGGAGCGCTTACTCTCTATTCGTAATGATCGGCAGCAACCCTTGTTTGAGTCAATTGATGGACTATCAACGGAAAACATCATTGTATCTCAAGGAGATCAAGTGCGTTTTCGCAGGTTAGTTGAGAAACGGGAAATGACTCCAACGGGTTTACAGACCCTTAAGTCTTTAGTGAATACCCATCCTCTGCTGCATGATAAGTTAGCAGATCATGATGGTAAGCAACTTCATCTGTGGCTGAGGTTAAATAGCACTTTATCTTCAGATCAGTCGCCTCTTATCTTTGATCAAGTTATGCAGGTTTTGGATAACACGAATCAGTGCCTTAGAAAGCAGACCAATGGAGCATTAAGACAAGGTGTTTATGAAGAGTGGTCATTGGAAACGGATAACAAGAACCTCAGTGATATATACCAAAGCTTGTCTAGCTTAACTGAGACATCCCAAGAAAATGCTTTAGTTGCTTACAGTGCGACGGATTTAATTGGTTATCTGAAGCAGTCTATGTTGCAGCAGCCAGTCAACATGAACGATTCATCTGAAATTGAGCAGCTATACATGATTGCGGAAAGTGTCAGAAGTCGGCACTTACATGATCTTGCGAGTCCAAATTTTCAAAAACTGAAAATCGTGCGTATGCAAAATGGGCGTTATGAAGATTTAGAAACCTCTTTTTTTCAATCTCAGTTAATTCGGCGCTGGCAGGCTAGTGATCAAACGTATCAAGTGCTCGATTGTCGTCAACCTTCTTAGGAGTTCATATGAATATTATTCGTTATGTTGTGCTTTCTACCGTGTTTGCTTTTTCTCAAATAAGCCTTGCCACCCAAGATGGCTTAAAAATTATGCAGGACGTGAAATATCGTGATCAAGGATTAGATCGATTTTCAGATGTGGAACTTGTACAAACCATGTCTGATGGTTTTGTGCGTAGTCGTTCATTAAAAATGTACGAAAAGGAGTTCGGTGATGAACGTAAAGGTCTACTGTATTTTACGGCACCTAGCAATACAGCAGGTACAGGTTTATTAATGTACAGCTATGCCGAAAAAGAGAATAAAGATGATGATCAGTGGTTATATCTTCCTGCTTTAAGAAAGGTAAAGCGCATAGCTACAAATTCAAAAGAAGGCCCGTTTTTAGGTACTGATTTTTCCTTCGCGGATATTGAACGTATGCGTTTATCGGATTATCAGTATCAGATTAAAAAGACAGAAGGTAGTGTCAGTGTCATCGAAGCTAAAACAGAGTCCGGACTAGAAAACCCAAGAACAGGTTATAGTAAACGTATTGTTCATATCGATACTGAAAAAAATATCATTTTAAAAGATGAAATTTATCGTCAAGGCCGTTTGATTAAAGTATTTGAAGTGGTCGAGCTTAAAAAAGTAGACGGTTTTTGGACAGTACTTGAAGCTAAGATGGATAATTTAGTGGATGGTGGAAATACTCGCCTGATTAGAAAAAATACTCAATACAACCAAGAATTAAAGGATGGTTTATTTAATCAGCGTACTTTAAGAAAAGGCTTAGATTAATACCATGATCATTCGATTCCTATTCTTGGTTTTTATGGTGCCCTTGTATTCTCATTTGGTGGTTGCAGAATCATGGTTGGATGACATAAATAGCAAGGGTTATGCTCGAGTCAATTATCAAGAGCGCTCTACGCAAGTAGAGCATGATGAGCCTGGCCTAAGGGAGCAACTGGATGCTCGATTTGAATTGGATTGGTCCCATGATAATTTTAAGTTAGATACCATTTCTTACTTGAAATATCGCCCCCAATACTCAGATTCAGAAGAATCCGTTAAGGACGATATGCAGTTGGATGCTGATTTGAGAGAGTGGATTGCTAATTATGAGGCAGGAAACTGGCTGTATAAATTAGGTCGTCAGCAAGTTGCTTGGGGAAAGGGAGACTATTTTCGTATTGTGGATGTGATTAATCCGCTGGATTTACGTGATGGCTTGCTCACATATATTGATGACTATTCCTTGGGTCGACAACCTCGAAATATGTTAGTGGTAGAGCACTATCAAGGGGATATGGAAATACAGTTTATAACCGCTTTTGAGCATAAACAAACTCATTATGCGCCTGACAATTCGGATTTTAGTATTGATGCTTATCCGCAAAATACGCAGATTGAAACACAAGATCTTTCTCCGGATGTGGGAATGAGAATGCGCTGGTTTTTAGATGGCGCAGATCTCGATATTTATGCTTTTGATGGCTATGATCCAGATGCAAAATTCTCTATCAATGGTAACAGTGAACTAACAGGGGAGTTGGTTCGTCGACAGCTTGTAGCCTTATCATTTGCAAAACCTATTGATATTGGTGTATTGAGGTCGGATATTGCGTACTACCCAAAAGAAACACTTCAGTTAAGTGCGGACTATGACACCATTAAGAAAATTGATGCACTAGTGGGTTTGGATGTACAAGAAAATGAATGGACGTTTAATTTGCAAGGGGCCATCAGCCAGTACTTGGATGTGGATGAAACCTATGATTCAAATGATCGAATCACCAGTGCGTCGGTCTTTGTTGAAAAGCAGTGGAGTCGGTTAAGGTTAACCTCTTCTGTGTTGTGTCTTTATAACTATCAAGATGCTTCCAGTACCTTGTTAAAGTTTTTAGTGCGCTATGACTGGTTCAATAACAGTACAATTGAAGGGGGAGTAATTAATTTTGATGGTTCAGAGTCGTCATTGCATGGCATGTATGATGATCAAGATCGTGTCTATGTTGCTATGAAGTATTCCTTCTAATAACTCATCAAGAAACTCTATTTATGCTAAGCTTGCTGTTTTACGCTTCAGGCTTAGCATGCTGTTTATCTCTAATCATGTATCCATTCCGGCATCTGAAATTGAATTGCAGGCTATTCGCGCTCAAGGTGCCGGTGGCCAGAATGTGAATAAGGTTTCCAGTGCCATTCATCTAAGATTTGATATTCACGCGTCTAGTCTGCCTGAATTTTACAAAGAAAAGCTTTTAGCACTTAACGATTATCGAGTCACCAAAGATGGGTGCATCGTCATCAAAAGCCAAGAGCATCGCAGTCAGGAGTTGAATCGACAAGCAGCCCTTGAGCGTTTGGCTATGTTAATTAGGCAGGTGAACATCGTTCAAAAAGCGAGAAGACCAACTAAGCCGACTCGCTCTTCTCAAATAAAACGTATGGATAAGAAGAAAAAACATGGACAAACCAAGGCACTGAGAGGGCGCGTGGTTTAATTACTGTGGGCTGAATAGTTTTGCTCTGACCATGTTGCGATATTTTTTGGGGGTGGTAGCAAGTAAGCGTTTAAATAAACGATTAAAGTGTGAAAGGTCATGGTACCCCACACTGCTAGCCACTTCGCAAATGGAAAGGTTGCTGTTTTTTAGCAAATCCTTTGCACCATCAATACGTAACTGCTGCAAGTAAGTAAGGGGTGTGATGCCTGTGGCGCTTTTGAAGCGTCGATTCAATGTTCTTAAACTCAAATCAAATCGATCCGCTAACTCTTGCATAGTCGTGTCTTCATTAAAATGATCCTGTAACCAAACTTGTACTTGGATAATGTCCTCATCTGGATGCTGGCTATGTTCGTTTACAAAGCTAGTGCTGCTGTAAGCTTTACGTACTTCATGGGAGAAGTGCCGCTCCACGTGCATCGCTACCAACTTGTTATAGGTGCGCTGTAATAAGAATACGGTTAAGTCAGCTAGTGCATTAACGCTGGCTGCCGTAAACAGGTTTCCGGCCTGTACGATAAAGTGTTGTCGCTTAAGTTGTATTTGTGGGTAATCTTTTTGGAAGCGGTCAAAGTAGTACCAGTGAGTGGTGGCAGCTTTGCCGTCTAGCAACCCGGTTTCAGCAAGAAAGCTCACACCTATGCCTACGCTACAAATTAATGTGCCTTGCCTATGTAACTTTTGTATCCACTCTATGAGCTTGGGATCCTGTCTTAACGAGGATTTGGGGTTTCGCCAAAGAGCGGGCAAAAACAAAATATCAGTCTGCTGTATTTCATCGAGGGTGTGATCTGGCGTGAGGCTAAATCCAGCTGTGGTTTGCACTGGGTGCTTGCTTAAGCCTGCCGTCACAATGTTGAGAGGATCTATCTCTCTGTCTTGAACCTTGGCGGCATTCTCGCCTGCTCTAAGCATTTCTATGGGTAAGGTCATACTGGTTGCCAGCATCTGGTCACAACAGAAGAAGGTAATGTGATTCATATCTTACTTGGCCTAAAAAACACAATATATGGCTTAAATAACTAAAGTATAGATACTACGGGGCCTAAAAGGCCTTATCAATGCCTTAAGTATAGGCATTTTTTGTATGTGGCTAAATCCCCTTATTAATTGACTAAACTTGCAAATATTAAAAATTTGGTTGGATCTAAACTGCCTAGCATTCGTGCTTGTTAAGGAAAGGTCATGACCAGTTTGCCTCTAATAGTTGGGTTTGGTGGGTACAATGCAGCAGGTCGCAGCTCATTTCATCATGCCTATGAACGTTTGATTTTTGATGCGCTATCAATAAAAGAGAGACGCTTAGCCTTGGCGAATCTGGCCATATTGATGGGCATTGTGCATGTGGATCAATCCAATTATGTGACTCGTGATGGGCGGGTTCTCTCTTTGGCAAAATTAGAGGAAGAGTTTGGGGAAGCGGTTCTAAATAGCACACTCGTGCGCAGGATTGAGCGTGAATATTTCGATGTAGATAGCGTGCCCTGGCAGCAAGAGGTTACGTTTGAGCAAGATGGGCAAGATCCAATAGAGTTTGTCCTTGCTAAAAAACAGTTGCCCAATGTTGTGCCTGAGGGCTGGGTAATTTTGCCTGAAGATAACAAGCATGTGCGGGTGCGTCTGTCGCAACCTGTGCAGGTGAAAATTGATAATGTGCGCGCGCTGGCGTCAAAAGCAGCGGGTCAGTTTCCCAGTGGGTTTGATCCTACCGCGCATTATAATGCCCGTTTTCATCCACGCTCATTGCAGATGACCATCTTAGGGGCTTCCGACGCCATAAACAGTTGTGGCATAGCTTGGCAAACCATTGCAGATGCGGTGAGTGGTGATGAAGTGGCTGTTTATTCAAGCAACATCATGGGGCAATTGGATGAAGCTGGTCTAGGGGGCATGTTAACTGCTCGACTTAAGGGCAAACGTATCTCTAGTAAACAATGTCCATTGGGGCATAACAGTATGACGGCGGATTTTATCAACGCATACCTGCTGGGCAGCGTGGGAACAACAGGTTCCATTACCGGCGCATGCGCCAGTTTTCTATATAACTTGAAAGCCGGCATTGAAGATATTCAAAGCGGTCGTCGTAAGGTTGTGTTGGTTGGTAATAGCGAAACCCCGATTACGCCAGAGATTATAGATGGTTATGCCAGCATGGGGGCGTTGGCAACGGAAGAAGGTTTACGTTTGTTAGAAGAGAGCGATGAAGTGGATTTTCGTCGCAGTAGTCGACCGTTTGGGCAAAACTGTGGTTTTACCATCGCAGAATCCAGCCAATATGTTTTATTAATGGACGACAAACTTGCCATGGAGCTGGGTGCCAATATTTACGCTGCCGTCACCGATGTGTTTGTGAATGCAGATGGTGTGAAGCAATCCATATCCACACCAGGAGTGGGTAATACGATTACCATGGCCAAAGCAGTGGCCTCGGCAGTGGCTTTGTTAGGAAAAGAGGCGGTGCAAGAGCACAGCTTTATTCAGGCACATGGTTCTAGCACACCACTTAATCGTGTCACGGAATCCAAAATCTATCATGAAGTAGCCAAAGCGTTTCAAATTAAACAGTGGCCAGTGACGGCGGTGAAATCGTATTTAGGCCATTCGCTCGCCGCTGCCAGTGGTGATCAGTTATCCGTCACACTGGGAGTGTTTGCTAAAGGTATTCTACCTTGCATCAATACCATTGAAGAGGTGGCAGATGATGTTGCTGATGAGTTTTTACAATTGCCGTTAGAACATATTAAGCGCAAACCAGAGGACTGGCAGGTTGCATTTTTGAATTCAAAAGGATTTGGCGGTAACAATGCCAGTGCGGTTGTAGTATCGCCTTATGTGGTGAAAAAGATGATGCTACAGCGCTATGGTGAGCAATATTTTAAAGAATATGAAAGCCGACTAGCGTTTACGAACGAACGGGCACAACAATACGATGAGGCCGCCACAAAAGGGCAGTTAAATGTAATCTACCGTTATGGCGAAGATCCAATAGCGGATAATCAAGTGACCTTCGATGAAACCTCTTTACATATAGCGGGTTTTGCACAACCGATTAACCTGCCCAGTCAGTCCATGTATCAAGATTGCCATGTGGCCACCTCAGAAGAGGAAAGGTTGTTAGAAAAAATTCGTATGGAGGCCTAGATGGTATTCCCACGTGCTCTGGTATACTAGGGAAAGTTTACCCTTGTGAGTGCGTTATGCCATTTTCTCAATTAGGGCTGGATGAGCGTTTGCTTACGGCCCTGTCTAATTTAAATTACCAGCAGCCCACTGAAGTACAGCAGCAAGTTATTCCCCATGTTGTGACAGGGAAAGATGTGTTGGCTGGCGCCCAAACGGGCACAGGTAAAACCGCGGCATTTGTTCTGCCTATTCTGCATCAATTACTACAACAGCCGTCGACAGGTGATGTGTCATTAACTGCGCTGATATTGGCACCAACCAGAGAACTGGCGGTTCAGGTGTTTAATAGCATTGAGGCTTACAGCCAAAATACTCATATTAAGTCGGCACTAGTATACGGCGGTGTCAGCATCAGTGCCCAAGTGGATGCCATTAAACAAGGCGTGCATATTGTGGTGGCTACTCCAGGGCGTTTAATTGATCACTTATTTAAAGGCACCATAGACGTTTCTCAGTTGAAAGCGTTAGTTTTTGATGAAGCGGACCGCATGTTAGATATGGGTTTCATGGATGAAATTAAAATCATTCTTAAGCGCTTGCCGACGGAGCGACAAACCTTATTGTTCAGTGCGACCCTTGATGATGCCATTTTTAAATTAAGTCAAACCTTGCTTAAGCAGCCTGAAATCGTGGAAGTGCATGATCGCAATAGTGTCGCTGAGCCAGTCGAGCAAGTGGTGTACAACATAGATGCGGATAGAAAACGTGAATTCATTTCGTATTTAATTGGCAGTAAAAATTGGCAACAAGTGTTGGTATTTACTCGCACCAAACAAGGGGCTGATGTTTTAGCTAAAGAAATGAAAAAAGATGGTTTAGAAGCCGAAAGTATTCATGGAGATAAAAGCCAAGGCGCGAGAGAAAGAGCACTTAATGACTTTAAAGAAGGAAAGGTAAGAGTACTCGTGGCCACTGATGTCGCGGCTCGCGGGCTGGATATTCGACAGTTAAAATATGTGGTGAATTATGAAATGCCCTATATTGCCGAAGATTATATCCATCGTATTGGCCGAACGGGGCGTGCTGGCGAAGCTGGGTTAGCCATATCTTTGCTGGATTTTGATGAACAATATTTACTAGAAGAAGTCGAAGCATTATTGGATACCCGATTAAATCAACAATGGTTTCCAGGATTTGAACCGGATTTAACAAAAGAGCGTACAAGTAATAATAAGAACTCTAAAGCGGCACAAAAAAAACGTGCAAAACAACGAGCATTTGGTAAGAAAACCGGTAATCGCCGCGGACGATCAAAATAAGGTTTTATTTTTATGAAACGATATCTCAATGCGCAAAAGCGCTATCTTCAATCTGTTGCTTATACGATTCAAGGTTTGAAGCAAGAGAAAGAAGAAACTCGTGTGATGATGAAGACGTTTTTTAATGTGTTAACGCAAAAGTTACCACAGGGTAAAAAACCAGAGCCAGAAGAAATTCACGCGGCGTTAGAGCAATTAAAAGATGTGCATAAAATGGCAGGGTTACTTGTATTGGCCATCACACCTGGTAGCGTTGTGACATTGCCTGCAATCTGTGCGCTGGGAAAACGCTTTGGTGTAGAGGTGCTTCCTAGTGCTTTTCAAAAATTAGATGCATATGAGATTGAGCATTTGGAAGCATTAGAAGTAGCGCTAGCGGATGAAGCTGGCATTAAATCTCTTGCAAACGAAATGGAGCAATCCTCATCTTGTTTAGCTCACGATATTAAAGATGAATCAAAGGGCTAGCAGCCAAGCCATCAAACATAAATTGAACTGCCAGCGCGGCTAGTAGCACACCAAACACACGTGTAATGACGTGCATGCCGGTAATACCAAAGATCTTTTGAACTCGAGTAGCTAGCAATAGTAAGCACAGCGTTAATGCTGTGATGGAAATAATCGCAGCGATAACCATGGCTTGATGCAAATGATTATCCGCACTTTGTGCCATCAATAGAATGGCCGCTCCCATGGCGCCCGGACCAGCAATAAGAGGTGTGGCCACAGGGAAGACAGAAATATCTTGTTTAGTGGATGCCTCGTCCGTTTCTTCGTCTGTGGTGGTCACACCGCCATTGGTACGAGCAAACACCATATCAATAGCAATCAATAGCAATAAAATACCGCCTGCAACCTTTAGCGCGGCGAGTGAAATGCCAAGAGTATTCAGTAGTACTTCACCACCAAATGCAAAACCTAATAAGATCACCGTTGCTATGGCAGTGCCTCGAAAGGCCATGGCTTTTGCTTTTTTACGACTGGTGCCAACCGTTAAGGCTGCGAAGATGGACGCAACATCTAGCGGGCCGACCGTAGCGAAAAAAGTGGTAAAGGCGATGATGTAAGTTTCTAGCATGGTCTTTCTCGTAAACACCTAGATGCAGTCTAGGAGTGATATTGTGTTGGGTAAAGCGTAGTCGCTATTTATAGTTCTGTTAATTAACTGTCTATGTAATGCTCTGCCCACGTGGCGACGCTCGCGGCAACATATGCAGCGTCTTTACTATTAGTTAAAAGGTGATCCGCAGGGTCAAGGCTGATAAAACTCTTAGGATGTTTGGCGTAACCATAAATATGTTCAGCTTCTTTAATTAATACCGTTGTATCGCGAGGTGAGTGGAAAACCAAAAGCGGAGTTTTTAACTTACGAATAGTTTCATCTTGGTTTTGGCTGTATACATCATCTAGAAATTGTTTCTTCATCACAAATGGTCGCCCAGAAAGCAGTACATCTGCTTGGCCATTTTTTTCAATTTCCGCTTCAAATTCGGCAAATTGCTTAATTACATGGCAGGGTTTTGAAGGGGCTGCGACAGTCACCACCGCTTTAATGCTTTTGATGCGGTTGGTCGCACCTAACACTACTGCACCGCCAAAACTGTGCCCGATTAAAATGCTAGGTGCCTGATAATTTTCTTTTAAATGCTGCGCCACTAACTCCAAGTCTTCTACACTGGTGGAGAAGTTGGTGTCTTCAAACTTTCCTTCACTATGGCCAATACCCGCAAAATCATAGCGAAGAACAGCGAAACCTTGAGCAACCAAACCACGACTAATACGAGATGCGGCTAGGCTATCTTTTCCACAGGTAAAGCAATGGGCGTAAATCACAAAGGCTTTAGGATGTGGCCCAGGTTTTTCTAAAATCGCAGCGATGGAACCTTGAGTACCTTGGATTTCTAACTTAATGCGGTGCTTGGACATAGATGACTCGATTGACAACCTGACTTGAGCAATCCCTAAAGTGGGAGGGCGAATAATGTACGTTTCATGCAAAATCAATGCAATCAAAACACTGTTTCAAAGTGTAAGGCTTTTACCGTATTTTTCTACCCCACCAAGGTAGCAGAGTTATTTTGATAGGCGTTTAAATTTAGGTAAGCGCAAATCAAATACAATAGCAGCTGCCCGCACCAAGAAAGCACAGGTGACGGCTAACAGAATACTTAGATCGGGTAAATCAAGGGTGTAAATACACACCAAGTAGCTGATGCTACCTGTGATGGCTGCAGTCACGTAAATTTCTGGTTGTAGCAATACAGGAGCACGATCTAATAAAATGTCACGGATGACAGAGCCAAATGTGGGAGTGATCATCCCCATGGCAATAGCAACCAAGGGATCTGCACCTAGATGATAAGCTTTGGCTGTGCCTAATACGCTAAACAATGCTAGCCCCATGGCGTCCATCCAAACCAATAGTCGCTGGCGACGAATAATTTGGCTTGCGGCAAAATATGTGAGAATCGCCGCAGCAATACACACTTTCAGATCAATAGGACTGGCCACCCAAGCCACTTCTACGCCCAAGATTAAGTCACGTACGGTTCCTCCGCCAATGCCGGTGACGGTGGCAAAAAGAATAAAGCCTAGAATATCCAACTCTTTTTCAGCAGCAGCTAAAGCACCTGAAATGGCAAATACCGCAATCCCTGCTAATCCGGCATAGAACAACAAATCAAAGGTCACTGGTGCTCCTTTATTTATTAACTAAGAGGTGTGAAGTTGACTTTCTTACCGCCCGCACGGTCAATTTTTTGAGCTAATTCACCCGAGAACTTGATGATTTTTTCGAAGGCAATGGGCTTAACATTGAATACCGCGTATTTGCCGCCTAAGGCGCCAGGTTCAAGCATATGGAATTTCATGCCATCTTCAAGATCACCAAATTTCTCCGTGGCTTTGTACACCATGACTTCCATGAACCAGTCTTGATTGAATTCTTCATCTTTGACCAGTTCATTGTATTCATCTTTATCGTCTGCGATGACCTCGCAATACAAGTCCTCAGGACATAGTCGCCAAAAGCGGTCCTCCACATCTTGAATAATGAGATTAGCAAATTCATTTTCAGCGATCAGGGTCTTAGGTTCGATACCGACCCAGCCCCAGTATTGGTGAACGGTTTGTAAAATGTCCATAGAGTACAGCTACTAATTTGTGTGAAATTTAAAAGAGTATAGTTTAAGGTTTTTCGCCCGCTGAATCACGGATAATAAAAAAGCCAGCAAGAGCTGGCTTTTTATGTTTGATTTAACGTGGTTATTTGGGCCAGCTAGAAGAGCTGCCATGGGTGCGGTTTCCTCGGCTATCTAAGGTAAGGTTACCATCAGAGGCTTGGCCACCTTGCGCAGTCGCCGTTAATCTAACACATGCTGTCAATGCCTCAGCGCCGCAAGCACTCGCTGTAATTTTGTATTTGCCTGAGGCACTGGACTGACTGCTGCTGTAATTAAGTTCTGTTAAATTGGTTGTATAGGTGTATTCATTAGCAAAGAAATTTTCTTGTGCTCTCATTATGTCTAAAAGGGTGGTCATACCATCACCACGAGATGACTTTACTACATTGTCTTGGTAAGCAGGTACAGCGATGCTTGCAATTATTCCTATGATTACCACAACAATCATTAATTCAATTAAATTAAAACCTTTCTGCTTCATATATATTACCTAATTGCTTACTTCGTTCTGGCGCCAATATTGAGGAACCACATAGCAGTTTCCTGTTGTACATTTCTGCTCTTTCTCCGGACAGGTACCATTTTCGGCACAATCTGGATCAGGCGGTGTTTCATTAAAGCGGTCATCATCGATGGTTTCTGTACCGATGGCAATGGTTTTGCCGCCTCCGCTTCTATAAATAACAACTGGTCGAGGAGCGATACCTGAGTGTGCAAGTACCTTGGAGGTGTCGTTTTCGTCTAGGTCGCCATCTCCATCTAAGTCAATCTCTGCCATAGCACTGGTTTGACCAAGAATGTAGATTCTTGATGCACCGGTATCGGCACCACAAGCATTGCTGGACACTCCGGTAGGAGAGAAAGTTGTGAAAATAATGGCGCCAGAGAAGGTAGTGGATTCCGCCAGGACTTTTTCACCTTCTGTTGCGAAAGTCACGTACCATCCGCCACCATTGTTCATGATGCGCTGCATGCTCGTGGTTAAAGAGGATTTCCCATTATTCATTAATGCGGTCGCATTATAAAGTTTGCTAGGGTCAGCATTTTCATTTTCACCAAGAGTAACTTTATCTGTGGGAGCTTCAGTTTTAGTCACATAAGTACTTGGTGCAGAGTAAGGATTGAAGTCTTTTATGACATAAAACCGATTCTCCACGTTCTTAACTGAAATAGGGTGCGCCCGATAGCCACTACCAATTGCAATGGTTAAATAGTCTCCATATTGCTTGTCCTTGACCAGCGCTACATTGGGCTTGTTATAAAAGCGACGATTGTTATCCGCATCTGTTCCTGCAAGAGAGGCTATTAATCCTCCTTTTGCAAAATCGGCTGAACCTGCATTGTTTTGCTTGATGTCAATTCTAAACACACGGCCACCGGTATCAGCAGCAAATAAATAATCAACATTACCATCACCTGTAATGTCAATAGCAGATACACTAGCTGGCATGCTATTGATCATTTGAGGGATATTAGTATTTGCATTTTCATTGCTTGCCGTCCATAGAAGCTCACCTGTTTTTGCATCGACCATATAGATCGCATTGCCCACGTCATCCGCTTGGGCTGTGTTATTATTATCTTGATCGTCGTCATAACCGCCGGTGAAGAATAGTACGAAACGAACAGCGCCATTGTATTTTACTTTGGCAACAGTCATTCGTGACCAAGTTTGACCTAGTTTATCAAAACCAGTAGTCACACCACC
Organism: Gammaproteobacteria bacterium; assembly: GCA_013373125.1. Taxonomy (GTDB): domain Bacteria; phylum Pseudomonadota; class Gammaproteobacteria; order Pseudomonadales; family Oceanobacteraceae; genus Bermanella. The sequence goes on from JABXIK010000089.1 coordinate 13,195, forward strand.
TTCAATTTTGAAAAGTAGTTCTGGATTAGATCGGTCAGTAACATCTAGCGCGTAATAATTACGGCCACCTCTGCGCATACCCGAATAGATGTAGACATGTTCACCGGTTTCAGCGGTATTTGTATCGGGATCAATCAGTAAGTTATTTCTATTTTTATCGTAGAACCACGAAGTAATTAAGCCATCCATGCCGTATGGTTTATTGCCAGCAGCTAGATTATTTGTGAAATATGTATTTTGTATGGAGTGCAATGCACGAGGGATAAATGCAAGATCTTCCTCGCCTGTTTCCGTATCTACTCCATGTATGAAACCTTCATTGGTACCGAAATAAATGGTGCTATCAGGGTTATCTTCTGTGCCCCCGTAGGTAATCACGACAGGCTCACTGTGTAGAGGGTCGCCTAGTTGTTGGCGTGACTCAGTGTAGTTGTTGTCGCCATCATAATTTAAGGTATCTATCCCCAGTGTCCAATCAAGTACTTCTTGATACTCGTCATCTGTGGCGTTTTCCATACCAAAAGTTGTCTTGCTTGCCCCGCCGCTGCTGGATAGAGCGACCAGTTGCCCGCTAGTATTTTCAGTATAGATCTTTCTCGCGCTAGGGGTTGTAAAACGATTAGCTGCACCACCTAAGCTTACATTTTTACCATCCGCAGTGTTTGTATTGTTCCAAAAGTCAAACGTTCCTTCGTTAAAGAACCCAGTTGCTTCTGAAATTGCGGGTACATTAGATGGGTCAGATGAGGATGGTTGTTTTCCGACAACAATACCATCACTGGTTAAGTGATAACGTTTAACATTACCAGTCCATTTGATTTTATCGTCGGGGCGGAAAAGTGCGTAGAAAAGTTCATCTCTATGTTCTGAAGCGTTAAAAGCATTTACTGAAACAGCAGGAGCAGTAAATGTAGAGTCTGTTGATAGAATATCAAGAAAAATTGAGTCTAAAGCAGCAGTCAATCCCACAGTATCATTGGCAGGGAAGTATTTACCGCCACCATAATTAGCTGTACGGGTTAAAAGATCAACCCCGTTTTCTAGGCCGAAACCACCAATTGTATATGTTGTAATTTCTTGGTTACCAATTTGATCAGTAGCGTTATCTGTATTTTTTGCCCAATATGCTAATTCATCTAAAAGGCAACCAGAACTAGAGCAGTTTGTGCTTAATCCAGGTGGTAAATCCATATTTCCTAGATAATTCAGTATGCCAGCGTTAGCAGATGTGTCGCTTGATGGTTCCCCATCGGTTAATAAAATAATATGGTTTTTTTGGCATTCAGCTGTAATAGGAGAATTATACGTCTTTCCATCGGCTTTGAGCGAAGTAGAAACGCTATTGGATGGAGAAGATGAAGAACCAAATTGCCATTCTTCAGAGCGATAATATCGGACTGCTTCATATAAAGTTTCTGATAAGGGGGTTCCCCCAGCTGCAATGTAGCTAGATAGAGCCGTTCTGATTAATGGGCCTGACGTACTAATATCGCTAACAGGAACATCAATGTAACCACCTTCGCTATAACGATCAAAACGCATAAGGCCAAGGTTAATGTTGGATAAAGACTGGGTTAATTCATTTACCACATTTACCACGACCTCTAATCGTGTTTTGGGGTCATAGGTGGTATCGTGAAAGTAATTTAAATAATTGCCACTATAGAGTTTGTAATAGTAATAACTGTTACATGTAATAGGGTTGTTTGACCCATTTTGTAATCTATCCCAAGACTTGAAGTTTCCGTTACCTTTGTATTTTGCTTGAGCATAATAACCAGTAGCCACACCTAACGCAGATAAATTTGAGATGGTATTGGAACAATTACTAGAAAGGGATGACGTTAATGTCGAATTGTTATGGCCATGATCTGGTGATGCATATAATGAGTGGTAAAACTGATTTTGTCTGTAAGAACCAGAATATGTTGTTGCATTGTTATAAGGCGGCTTAGCAGTGGAAACAGTGCCACTATCTGTCCCCATACTACCAGATGTGTCCATAATAAATAGAACATTGGAATTTACTCTTTGATTGATATCAATAGCATTTGCGCCATAAATTTCAGTATCGTCTGCTTGGGATTGCGACACGATAAAAAATGCGGATATTAAAAATGCGTATATGTATTTCATCTCATATCCTCAATAAATAATACTTAAAACGTGATTGTTATCAGGGTCGATGAAAATAGTTGGGTATTTTATTTTCCAGTATTCGTTCATAAAGTCTTGGATTGAAATCAGTTTGTTATCTCGTCTGATGGTAGTTTGATCGTTAAAGTGATAAAGCTTTAAGATGCATATCTCGCAATCAAAGGGAGTGATAATGCCCTTTTTTGAACTTGAGTAATATTCTGCCTTGAGAGATGCCATTTCCAGTGCAGTATCCCTATGTTTATTTTCAACGGAAAAAACAGGAAGGCTTATAATAATACATACTAGAAAAATGAGTGATTTCATAATTAACCTTTAATTTATAGTTCCAGCTTGTGATAGGCCTTCAACAACTGCACCTTGTGTTTGTGAATTAGTTGAAAAACGGAAAGTAGATACGCAGTCGTTTTCATATAAATATGCTTTAATAGGGCTTTCAGTATCAATATTAAACCCACCTCGACTAGCAGGTGCATCTTGTATATAACTCCAAGCAATATTGACATCAGACTTGGGAGCAAAGTTGGTGTATGCCTCCGTTAGCGTATCTAAAGATGTGATCGTGACAGGAACAAGATTGCCAGAGCCGTCATCTGTCGGTGGAATGCCTGCTATAGCGAGTAGTGCATTACGATTTTCACCACCGTTAATGTTGTAAAATCTAATTTGTGCTTCTTGTTCATTGCGGCATTCTTGATATGTCAGAGTACTAAATAAGCTATTTGCGACCATTTTACTTTGTATGTTGCTGCCCTCGAGTGAATAGACAGCTACTACTGTGATAATGGTTAATAAAATTAATGCGACAACTAAAGACGAGCCTTTTTCGTAATTCATGTTTGTGCTCCTAAATGTTGGCGTTTTCAATCATATTTGGAAGTTCGATCGTGTTGCTGAAAATGTTTCTTAAATTGCTATCTTCGATTGAGAATACGGGGGCATCTAGGAGATTGTATGTTCTCTTACGGTTTGTACTTTGTACTTTTTTGTCATCGAGCTCATCCTGACTGGTGGTAAGAATGGCAATCCGAATGCTTCGAATATTATTAATGTTAATTGATGCATCTGCTTGTAATGTATCAATACTCACATATCGAGAGACGAATTTTTCATTTTCACTATTAGCGATGCCTACTTGAAATTCAAAACGCTCAACATTGTTGATAATAGAAACAGGGTCGTCTAGCCAGTCATTTGTATCGCGATTGAATGTACGGCAACGAAGTTCTCTTAAATTTGCAGTTTCAGCACTTACCCAAAATACGTTGACTAAATTTTGGGGGCCATTTGCTGTGCCACCAACAATGCTACCTGTACATGAGCGAGTAACGTCATCCGCATTGCCGCCAACAGAGAATGGAATTGATAATCGATCGCCAAGAATGGTGGCGGGTGAGGTTGTAGGGTTATTTATTGCGCATGCATCAGCTTGTGTCCCTGTACATGTAATGGCCAAAGTACCTGACCCTGACGCTAAATAAATAGGAGGAACGAAATTTGTAAAATCCTCAGAGTAACCGGCACGTCGAATAAACTTGGTAAGATAATCCATCGCGAAGCGGCCTGTTTCTTGGTTCTGAGATAAAGAATCCGACAAGGTAACGCTTTTGTTTGTTGTAATGAATAAATTCATTAAACCAGTCATGATAAAAATACCAATAAAACCGGCAATCATTAATTCAATGAGTGTAAAGCCCGATTGTTTCTTCATTAATTAAACTCCACAATCATGCTGTATTCATTTTGATTGGTACGCTCTTCTTCTGTTTTACTCTCTTTGTTCAATTTGGTCTGCCAAGTCAGTGTTACTTGATATTGTGTGCAATCAGGCTGCTTGGTATAGGTGCTAGCGCGAGTACTGGTGGCAGTACATACAGATGTTAATTGAGGGTTAATAACAAAATCAGATGGGCTGTCATAGATTGTTGTGCTAAGCCCACAAGTTGAAATCCAGTTATCAAAAGTAGCCATTGTGTTTACAGTTGGGGCATTTGGGTCAACAGTGCAATTACTGGCTGCCACTTCCGCATTACCTTGATAAGTCTCAGCACAGAGGTTGTTAGGTGGAGTGGTGCAGTCTATGTTTTCAGGTGCAAGTACATAAAACCCACCGCGAGCACCTTCTGGGTTGGCACGCATACGTCCTACGAAGTCCTGCACTATCCACATGGCTTGAGATTGTTGGGCCGAATCCTGTGTACCTTGGATCGCACGCAACAGAAGTAAGCCCATTCCTGAGATACCGATTGTAATAATGGCTACCGTTACCATGACCTCAACCATGGCAAAGCCTGATGCTTTCTTCATTAAGGGCATGCTGTCACGCTCCTATTTAATATGCCAGAAAGTAATACGTTGTAGTTGTACATTTTATCATCTGGGCACCCGGATAGATTTAAGGTGAACCCACCAATTAGTGATGCTTGACCATTCGGAAGGATGTCTAGAGGGGTGGTAGCGTCATACGTATCGCTTACAAATGCCGGATTGCCAGGTAACGGATCAAAAGTTCGAATCAATTGGACGTCTGCGGGATTTGGGCCTGTTACTAGGCTAATGTTCCAGCCTTGGGACCAGTCTTTACCATTTCCTTTTGGAGTTAACCTGACGGTTTGGCTGCGTTGTATGGCTTCACTGCGGGCCAGTTGCAATGATTTTTCAAAAATAGGTCCAACAACCTTTAGGTTGTTACGATCAAAAAATGACTTCATAGAGGGCACGGCCACACTTGCCATAATGGCGAGAATGACGATGGCTACCATGAGTTCTATTAAGGTCATACCGATTTGCTTTTTCATAGAGTGTATTAAAGCGTCATTAGAAGAAAGGCTCTAATGAAAACGGACTAGCGGTGGTTTTTCAAGGTTTAAAGGCTAGCGCTGAATTTCAGGTGTGTATTTGGTCACAAAATAGGTCAATTACAGTTCATATTGGAGAATTGAGCATACGGTGTTCCACGGCTACTTAAGTATTGCCCGGTTCTGATTCGCCCTTGAAAGCTGATAACAATGCTTTTTGCTAGATTATCGTGATCTGAATAAGGGCAATATAAGAATGTGCTTGCTGATGAGAAGGCATGACCTAGCGGGTTGAAGCGTACATAGTTCTGCTTCGCTTTTGTTTTTTGCCAATAACCAAACCTCGTATCAATGTGTGCAATGAAAAGTAATGTCTCATCTTCATCTAACGTTTGATTGAAATTTAAGTCAGTAAAGACATGTATGGGGGCGCTCCAATCAGCAAGACAAGCAGTGACTTTCATTGGACAGACTGTGACATCTGTTAGTTGATCTTGAGCTTGTATTCGAGCCTGTTGGAGAGTTCTACGTAGGCTGAAATAAGCGGTTTGGCTATCATGCCGCTCAATCAAATTATGCATGGCAGGGATGCCCAGACCTAAAAATGAACCAAGAACCGCTAAAGCCACTATGAGTTCAATTAGCGTAAAGCCTCTCATCGAAAAACCTCCGTGTTAGTCGTAAGAAAGATAAGAGGTTTAGTCTAAGGAGATCTTACAGAAAGGCACTTAGAAAAAAGTATAAATTTTATTCAATATCCAGTTTCTTTAAACGATAACGCATTGAGCGGAAGCTCATGCCTAATTGCTCTGCGGCTGCTGTTTTATTCCAGCGGCATTGCTCTAAAGTCTCTTTGAGTATGTTGCGTTCAATGTCTTCAAGATAAGCCTCTAGTGATTGACCTGCCTGTAATGTGGGAATAGAACTCGAAGATTTGCCTCGTTTCGCCTGTGGTTTTAATGCTAAGTCGCTGACTTCAATCGTGTTGCCATCTGAGAGAGTAATAGCTCGCTGGAGTATATTTTCCAACTCTCGAATATTGCCGGGGAAATGGTAGTTTTGTAATGCGTTTAAAGCATCTTGGCTGAGTGCGGTTACAGGCTGGTCCAATGCAGAAATTAAGCGCTGAATAATATGTTCACACAATAAAGGAATGTCATCTGCTCGCTCTCTGAGTGAGGGCACTTGCAAGTTAATGACATCTAGCCGATAAAATAAATCCTCGCGAAAATTCTGTTGCGCGACTTCCTGTTGTAAATTTTTATGGCTGGCAGAAAGAATACGCACATCGACTTTTTCTTCAGTTTCACTGCCTACTGGTCGGATGACACTTTCTTGTATGGCGCGCAGTAATTTCACCTGCATGCTTAAAGGTAGATCTGCTACTTCATCTAAAAATAAAGTGCCGCCATTGGCTGCTTGGAAAAATCCTTCTTTGGATTGAGTGGCTCCAGTAAACGCACCTTTTTTATGCCCAAAGAATTCGCTTTCCATGAGTTCTGAGGGGATCGCGCCGCAGTTTACCGCAATAAAAGGAAACTCAGATCTAGGACCCAATTGATGAATTGCACGTGCTACTAACTCTTTGCCGGATCCAGATTCGCCATGAATGAAAACCGGGGCGTGACTGCGAGCCACCTTTTTAATTTGATTTTTTAATGTAGTGATGACATTAGATTGCCCAATAATATTAGGTAGCTCGTCTGTGTTGATCTGTGTGGACGGGAGGGGCGTTAAATTCAGTGCCGTCTTAATGACTGACTTCAATTTTTCGAGCTCAATAGGCTTGGCGAGAAAATCAAATGCACCTAGTTTCATGGCTTCAATGGCCACATCCACGCTGCCATAAGCGGTAATGACAATCACAGGTGTGGCTTCGTATTGATTTTGAATGTGGGTGACAAGGTCTAAGCCAGAACCATCTGGCAGGCGCATATCCGTCAGGCAAAGATCAAAGCTTTGTTGAGACAGTTGATGTTGTGCGTCGGCAATGGAGCAAGCCGTGTGACCATGGAATCCTAAGCGCTCAATGGTCATTGATAATAGCTCTAAAATATCGGGTTCATCATCCACGATGAGGATGTGGCTCATGATGCGTCCTTATCCTTTATAAAGTCGTAGGCAAATAAAATGTCAAACTGTGCCCCGTGATCATGGCTGTCATCATATCGTATTTCTGCATGATTCGCCTCACATAGCTCTTTGATTAAGTACAGGCCTAAGCCCGAGCCGTCGGCCGAAGTAGAGTGAAAAGGCTCAAAAATATAATTCAGTTCTTGTTTGGCAATGCCTGGTCCTGAGTCAGTGAAACGCAGGCAAGGACGATCGTTTATATTGAGTAGTTCTATGACAACACCTTGTTGTTGATTTGCCTTGCCGTAACGCTTGGCATTTTGCGTAAGGTTCCAAAGTACTTGCTGTAATTGAGATGGATCAAACCGCACATCCAGTTTTTCGCCTTTGATTTGAATGCTGCAATCAAATTGCTCGCTGAGTTCCTGACACACACGTTGTAGCCAATGATTCAGTTGAATCCATTGCATTTGTGAATGACTGCGCTTGCTGATTTGCATGACGTTTTGAATGATATTTTCCATGCGTGTGCAGTGATTAAAGATGATATCCGTCAAGCGTTTATCGGCGGGGTCGAGCTCTTCATTTTCGGCTAATAATTGTGAGGCATGACTGATAGCGTTGAGAGGATTACGGATTTCATGGGCAATGCTCGCGGCCATGCGCGCAAGAGAATGTAGCTTAAACTGATGGGCCTTGCGCATCACAGTGTCTTTATTTTCTAAGAAGACCAGTGTGCTGTTTTCATCTATTACAGCAAAGGAAACAAATGCGCTGTTGTTGTCATTGCCAAGCGTTATTTCATTTTCATCTTGTAAGTTGTATTCCTGCCAATATTTGAAGCGTTCAAATAATAAATCCGGAATATGATCATTAACCTCAGTGTTATTTAATCGCTCTTGTGCCGCGCGGTTAATACTCAGCACTAAGCCTGCATTATTGATCAAACACACACCTGTGTGCATACGCTCGATGATTAGGTCATTCAATTTAGCAGCGCTGTCTAGTTGTGTTTTTGTTAACTTGGCTTGGGATTGAGCTTCCATCAAGCTTGAGCGCAACGTTTGAATGATGAGTGCTTCGATGAAGAACAAAATACCGATAAAGCTGCCAGACATCACTCGATCGGCCATAACATTGGCAGGGTGCAAGAAGCCTTGTGTAAGCACCATGATGGTGGACATGGCGGCCAGCAGGTAGCCATAACGTTTACTGGTTATGACGTTGCCAATGCCCACATGAAATAGCAGTATCACGGCTAAGTCCTGTTGTTTGGGGGTGATGTAAATCATGAGCACACCCATGATGAGAATCTCGACCATTTGGTTGGGCAGGAGTTGGTCCAAAGCAAAGGGGGTAGAGCGCTTTGCTTGTACGAAGCTGGCAATGGCTAAGGCCAAATAACAACCAAGGAGGATGGGCAGCATTTTTGGAGCATCGGCTTGCCACCATTGCAGTTTGTCTTCAAGTAGATAGAAGCCGAGGAATAGCAGGGCTAAACCTAGACTAAAATAGCTGTAAAACTGGCGTAACGATTGTCGTCTAGACGAAGAATGCATGGTTTTGATTGCCCAATGTTTGCAATTCTCGCAGAATACGGGCCTTTAGTGGTTGGAATCAAGGTAGTAATGGTGTCCGAACAAACTCTTAAAGTCTGTTTAGCTCAGTTAAATTTGTTGGTTGGCGATATTGCGGGCAATACACAGCGAGTATTAGAGAGCAGCCAAGATGCTCTAAACGCTGGGGCGGACGTCATCGTTTTTCCAGAATTGACTCTAACAGGTTACCCTCCAGAAGATCTATTGCTTCGCCCAAGTTTAGATACACGCATCAACGATGCCCTTAATGCCATTTGTGATGCCAGCTTGTCGATTTATGTGGTCTTGGGTTACCCCAAAAGGATCGATGGCAAGTTATACAATATGGCGGGTGTGTATTTTGAAGGCCAATGCCTATATGAATACGCTAAGCAATCCTTGCCTAACTACCAAGTATTTGATGAGAAGCGCTACTTTGCCGAAGGGCGAGAATCTGGCGTAGTTGATATCAAAGGCATTCCTTGTGCGCTCAGTATTTGTGAAGATATTTGGCAGCCACAAGTCATGCTGGATGCCAAAGCCAACCAAGCGCAATGCATGCTGAATTTAAATGCATCACCGTTTCATATTGATAAATCACAGCACCGCCAAGTGTTACTCAATGAGCGCGCCCAACAAGGAAATATGCCCATTGTGTATGTGAATCTTGTGGGCGGCCAAGACGAGTTAGTGTTTGATGGCGGCTCCATGGTGGTGGATGCACAAGGTGAGTTGTGCGCATCCATGGATCATTTCAAAGAACAATCCGATGTTGTGGCACTTACGTTTAATGACGTCGCTTGTACTGAGATTAAAGGCCGTATCGCAGAGAACCAGCCGCAACTGGCCAACATCTATGACGCGCTTGTGCTAGGGGTGCGCGATTATGTCAATAAGAATGGTTTTAAAGGCGTGTTATTGGGATTGTCCGGTGGCATCGATTCCGGTTTAACCTTGGCCATTGCTGTGGATGCACTGGGCAAAGATCGGGTAGAAGCAGTGATGATGCCGTTTAAATACACCTCGCAAATGAGTTTGCATGACGCCGAAGATGAAGCCAATCGTTTACACGTGCCTTATAAAGTCTTGCCAATTGAACCTATGTATAACGCATTCATGGACACACTAGCCGATGAATTTGAAGGCACTAAGGTGGATACCACGGAAGAGAATCTGCAGAGTCGTTGTCGTGGTGTGATGCTCATGGCCATGAGTAATAAGAAAGGCTATTTGGTGTTAACCACAGGCAATAAGAGCGAAATGGCAGTGGGTTATGCCACGCTTTATGGTGACATGGCAGGTGGCTTTGGGGTATTAAAAGACGTGTACAAAACCTTGGTGTTTGAACTCTCTAAATACCGCAACACCATTGCAGAAGTGATTCCACCGCGGGTGATTACGCGTCCACCATCGGCCGAATTGGCACCGGATCAAGTGGATGAAGATTCGTTACCGCCTTATGACATTTTGGATGAAATCTTACGTTTGTATATTGAAGAAGATCAAAGTGCGGTGAGCATAGTAGCGAAAGGCTTTGCCGAAGAAGACGTACGCCGCGTATTGCGCTTGGTGGACGTGAATGAATATAAGCGCCGCCAAGCACCTGTGGGAGTGCGTTTGACTCAGCGTGGTTTTGGTCGTGACCGTCGATATCCTATTACCAATGGTTGGAAGATTGGTCATTAGGATGGTTAATTCCCAGACATAAAAAAACCGGCTCATGCCGGTTTTTTTATGTCTGCTTTCACAAGGGTTTAATCGATTAAACCCAGAGTGATCACGTTCCAAATGCTCTTGTGGTCTTTTTGTGCCCAACCACTGTGTTCCAATTTACCGCCAACAAGTTGTGGGTGCTCAGGAAAGTTGGCTTTCAAAACAGCAAGGCTCTTATTAGCTAAGTCCTGTTGGCCTAATAATTCATAGGCTTCAACCATAATCGCTAGGCCGTCGGCCACGTGCTTAGTGCCTTGGTAGTTTTCAACAATATTGCGACCACGGTTGGCAGCGGCTAAGTATGCATGACGTTTTAAATAGTAATGGGCTACATGGATTTCATGCAGTGCCAAACGATCACGTAGATAAATCATACGCTGACGGGCATCTAAGGCGTATTCGCTGTTAGGGAACTTACGGATTAATTCAGCAAATTCTTGGAACGAATCGCGAGCCGGTTGTGGGTCACGTTGGGACTCTTCATCGGCAAAATAACGCTCAACCAAGCTTAGGCCTAATTCATAGGTGCTTAGGGCTTTTAGGTAGTAGGCATAATCCACGTTTTCATGTTCAGGGTGCAAGCGGATAAAGCGTTCCGCGCTGGCACGAGCGCCTTCGAGTTCTTGCGCATTGTATTGAGCAAAGATCATTTCAAGTTGAGCTTGCTCAGAAAATGTACCAAATGGGTATTTGTTTTCCAGTTGTTGCAGGGTCTCAATGGCAAGGAAATAGTTTTCGTTATCGATGGCCTCAACGGCTTTTTCATAGATTTCACGCTCGGTCATTTCATTGCCGGGACGTTTTCCATCGCTGGAACAGGCCACTAAAATGAAACTGGTGGCAAGGATCAAGAGAATTCGCATAGGTCTATCTGATATAATCTTCAAAATATTTACTGTTATTGTTGTGTCAGCGCGCAATTTAACCATAGGGCGCGCTAATCACCAAGGTTACTTATGTGTCATTTGGCTATATGGCGCCTAATCTGACTGTAGAGGTGAGATTCGCAATACCTGTGTTAGTTCAAAGGTTTATACATGTCAGAACAGATTCAACAGAGCATCAAAATTCCGGATGAGCTGGGTAACAAGCGCTTCGACCAGATTGCCGCGCAATTATTCCCTGATTTCAGTCGTGCCCGTCTACAAACTTGGATTAAAGACGGCAACCTCACAGTGGATGGCGAAGCACGCAAGGCTAAAGATAAGCTCATTGGCGGTGAGACCTTGGCGTTGAATGTGGCGCTTCAGGCAGAAGGCGAATGGCTGCCGGAAGCCATCGAATTTCCTATTGTGTACGAAGATGACCATATTCTTGTGATCAATAAACCGATGGATTTAGTGGTGCACCCAGCCGCTGGTAATCTCACCGGTACCTTATTAAATGGCTTATTACATCATTGCCCTGAACTGCAAAATATCCCCCGTGCCGGTATCGTGCACCGTTTGGATAAAGACACCACAGGGTTGATGGTGGTGGCTAAAACCCTGCAAGCGCAGAATCATTTGGTGGAACAGCTGCAAAGCCGAGAAATGGGCCGCGAATACGAGGCGGTACTGCAAGGCACCTTAACTGGCGGCGGCACAGTGAAAGAACCGATCGCGCGTCACGCTAAAGATCGCACTAAAATGGCGGTGCATCCAACTGGCAAAGAAGCGGTGACCCATTATCGCGTGTTGGAGCAGTTCCCCACTCATACCCACGTGCGTGTGAAACTGGAAACTGGACGTACCCACCAAATCCGTGTGCATATGGCCCACATACAACATCCGTTGGTAGGGGATCCGACATACGGTGGCCGCGTGCGCTTACCAAAAGGGGTGAGTCATGAATTGCGTGAAATTTTACGCAGCTTCCCGCGCCAAGCTCTGCATGCGAAAAAATTGGAATTACATCATCCGCAAACCAATAAGCTCATGAGTTGGGAAGTGGAATTGCCGGAAGACTTCGAAGAATTGCTAGATGAGCTGCGTTACGATGCTGAAACTCATGGCGGCATTGATTACTAGTTATGAGTGAAGCAACGCCTTTAATTATTCCTGATTGGCCAGCGCCTAAATCGGTAAAAGCACTGTCCACCACTCGCTTGGGCGGTGTGAGTGTGGCGCCATATGCGTCTTTGAATTTAGGGCTACACGTTGGCGATGATGCTCAAGCCGTTCAAGCGAATCGCGCCAAACTGCTTGCGCATTTACCTGCTGAGCCCATGTGGCTAAACCAAGTGCATGGTATAGACGTTTGTCGGCAGTACTCGGGTGTGTGCGATGCCGATGCCAGTGTGAGCACGCAGGTCAATCAAGTGTGTGTGGTCATGACGGCGGATTGCTTGCCTGTATTGTTTTGTGATGAAGCTGGTACTCAAGTGGCGGCGGCTCACGCTGGTTGGCGAGGGCTTGCGGATGGAGTGTTGGAGCAAACCTTAACGCATTTTGATAATCCTAATTCCGTGATGGTTTGGTTGGGGCCAGCCATTGGTCCGGATGCGTTTGAAGTGGGGCAGGAAGTAAAAGATCAGTTCTGTGCTTGGCATGCTGAATGCGCCGCGTTTTTTAAGCCAAGTACTCATGCTGGAAAATGGCTGGCGGATTTATACGCCTTGGCTCGCTTTCGTTTTGCTCAAGCGGGAGTGACACAGGTGTATGGCGGTGACTTTTGTACGTTCAGTGATGAGACTCGATTCTTTAGCTATCGCCGTGATGGCGTCACAGGCCGGATGGCCTCTTGTATTTGGTTAGCGGAATAAACTAGATCGATTAAGCAGTTAGAGGCTAGTGAATATTCACTTAGCCTCTTAAGCTTCGTTTTTAATGGCCCCGCTTTTACTTGCAGTATTTATCCACATCTTTTTTAGCATTGGCGATCAGCCCTTCGCGACCTTTCTCGTCATACCATTCGCGTTCGCCATTCTCTAACGTCTTATAGATTCGACCGTTATTTTGCAGATCCAATAAGCGTTGCTTGGCTTTTTGGCAGTTCTCAGCCATGCGCTCTTTGTCGGCGGCCGCTTGTTTTTCCTCTTCGCTTTGGGTGGTGCGATCCACGACTTGTTCTGTCAGTTGCTGACGCAACTTTTGTAAGTTTTCCACCGCTTGTTTCGAGTTGGAGCTGGTGGGTGCATTGATGTTGACGTTTTCGGCTTCGCGTTCTTCTGGTGGAAACTGGGAAAAGTGAACTTGGCCTGATTCATCGACCCATTTGTACACCTGGCCAGCCTGTAATGAGCCCATAAAAAGCATGGTAAAAAGTAGGGTTATTGCGCGCATAAATCGGTTTCTTATTGGTGTTGGTTAAAGCGAGAAGCCCCAACTGTAACGATTTTTGCACAAAAGCAAAGCATCCCGTGATGAAATCGATAAATGTCAAGCAAAATCAAGGCTATATGGCCCGATTTGGCTTGACTTAAACACCTGTGCTGTCAAAATTAGCAGCCCAAATTTTCGCCCATATCGGTCACCCCCGAAAGGGCATTTGGAGATCTTTCTGAGTTGATGACCTCAGCTCAGCCGAATTCGAGTCGGTTGCCTAAGATGCAAGCGACCATGGTGAATAACTACAAGTTCTTCATCAGCCGTGACACGCTGGCGTATGGCCAGATTAGTGGCCAATTTGATGTGGCTATCATCATCAAAAAACGCCAATGCAATATGTTTCCTGCTCGCATAAGGCGAGCATGCGGATGAGAGGAAAATACGGTGGAAATGCTTTCCGGCGGAGAAATGTTGGTTCGCTCCCTACACGAAGAGGGTGTGGAATATGTTTATGGCTACCCAGGCGGTAGTCTTTTGCACGTGTACGATGCGTTTTACAAGCAAACTGCGGTCAAACACGTCTTAGTCCGTCATGAGCAAGCGGCTGCTCACATGGCGGATGGTTATGCTCGTGCGACAGGTAAACCGGGCGTGGTTATGGTGACCTCTGGTCCGGGTGCAACAAACACGATTACCGGTATCGCCACGGCGTTTACCGATTCGATCCCTATGATTGTGATTACTGGTCAGGTAATGAGTCATTTGATCGGTGATGATGCGTTCCAAGAAACGGATATGATGGGTATTTCCCGTCCAATCGTGAAGCACAGCTTTAGCATTAAGCACCCAACTGAGATCGCAGAGACGGTGAAGAAGGCGTTCTACATCGCTACGTCTGGTCGTCCTGGTCCAGTTGTTATTGATATCCCGAAAGACATGACGATTCCAAACGATCGCCATGAGTTTTCGTACCCTAAGAAAGTGAAGATTCGTTCTTACGCACCGCCAGCAAAAGGCCATAGTGGTCAAATCCGTAAAGCGGTTGAATTGTTGTTGTCGGCTAAGCGCCCAATGATCTATTCAGGCGGCGGCGTCATCTTAGGTAAAGCATCAGATCAACTACGCAAGTTAGTACGTGAGCTGAACTACCCAATTACGCAAACTCTTATGGGTTTAGGCGCGTATCCAGCAACGGATCGTCAATCTCTGGGTATGTTAGGGATGCACGGTTCATACGAAGCGAATATGGCAATGCACAACTCTGATGTGATTCTCGCCATCGGTGCTCGCTTCGACGACCGTGTGACGAATGCGGTGAATAAGTTCTGTCCAGATGCCAAGATCGTTCACATTGATATTGATCCATCGTCTATTTCTAAAACCGTTACTGTGGACATTCCAATCGTAGGTCCTGTGGATAGCGTGTTAGATGAGTTCTTAGAAATCATCGCTGAAATCGATCAAAAACCAGATGCAAAAGCCATTGATTCTTGGTGGAAGCAAATCGAAGAATGGCGCAAGCGTCATGGCGGTGAGTACGAGAAAAACGACAATGGTCTATTGAAACCTCAAGAAGCCATCGAAGGTTTGTGGAAAGCAACCGACGGTAAAGCTTACATCTGTTCTGACGTAGGTCAGCACCAAATGTTTGCCGCGCAATACTACAAGTTTGATGAACCAAACAAATGGATCAACTCAGGTGGTCTAGGCACCATGGGCTTCGGTTTCCCTGCGGCCATGGGTATAAAATTGAACTTCCCAGATGACATGGTGGTATGTGTAACGGGTGAAGGTTCGATCCAAATGAATATCCAAGAGCTTTCAACGTGTTTGCAATATGGTATTCCAGTGAAAATCTTCTGCTTGAACAATGGCTACTTAGGCATGGTTCGTCAGTGGCAAGATATGAACTATGAAGGTCGTCACTCTAGCTCTTACATGGAGTCACTACCGGATTGGACCAAGCTTGCAGAAAGTTATGGCCATGTTGGTATCAACGTAGAAACCAAAGATCAGCTTCAAGGTGCTCTTGATGATTGCTTTGGTAAGTACAAAGACCGTTTAGTATTCGTTAACGTAGCAGTTGACCCAGAAGAACATGTTTACCCAATGCAGGTGCCAATGGGAGCCATGCGTGATATGTGGTTAAGTAAGACGGAGCGCACCTAATGAGACACATTATTTCGATTTTGTTAGAAAACGAACCAGGTGCACTAGCACGCGTAGTGGGTTTGTTTGCACAGCGCTCTTATAACATTGAAACCCTAACGGTAGCACCGACTGAAGATCCAACTTTGTCGCGCATGACCATTACCACTTCTGGTCCTGATCGTGTAATCGAGCAAATCACCAAGCAATTAAACAAATTAATTGAAGTGGTGAAGTTGGTGGATTTAACCGAAGGTGCTCACCTTGAGCGTGAACTCATGCTGATCAAGGTGAAAGCGTCAGGTTCTCAACGTGCAGAGATCAAGCGTACTGCGGATATTTTCCGTGGCCAGATCGTGGATGTAACCGCTAACGTTTATACCATTCAATTGACTGGTGCCACCGATAAGTTAGAAGCGTTCATCGAAGCCATTGGCCCGAACTGTATTCTTGAAACGGTGCGTACGGGTGTGTCGGGTATTGCTCGCGGCGAGAAGACGTTAAGTCTGTAACTTAACCTCTTTTTCCAAATTAAAAGGCGTGGCTGAAAAGCTCACGCCTTTTTTATTGCTGATTAGAAATTGCTTATTGGGTTTTCTTTAGGGTTTGGGCGTATTTATAGCAAACAGTTATGGAAGGATGGGGGCAAAAATAACACCCCTTGAAATCTGAGCTACTATTCAAATAAGACACTAATTTGAGCTACCGCCCATGTTTCTTATGCGAATGATTTATTGCAGTAAAATTTCCAATGAGTTCAATGACAACAGCATTGCGCAGATTCTTGAGGCGGCGAGAAAAAATAACAAAAAAGAGCATGTAACTGGCATGTTGTGTTTTAACCGAAAGTATTTCTTACAGTGCTTAGAGGGTGATAGAACATCTGTAAATAATGCCTACCATAAAATTCTTAATGACAAGCGCCATGAAAACATCCTACTGCTGGATTACCAAGAAATTGACCAGCGAGAATTTACTCAGTGGAACATGGCGTATTTACCAGAACAAAAACTCACCGATGAAATTAATTTAAAATATTCTGGCAATCCAGATTTTGACCCATATACCATGAGTGGGAATAGTGTATTTAGCATGATGCTTGAAATGAAAGATAGCATCACCAGTATTTAGGTGATGCCAAAAGTTACTTCTTACTGATGAGATACACACCGATTACCACAAGGGTTAACCCAATTAAGTGATACACAGTTAGGGTTTCCCCTAGAATCCACACCGCGAGTAACGTCGTGAACAAAGGCCCCGTAGTACCTGTTATGGCCGTGCGCTCAGAGCCAATTCGAGCAATAGCCGCACTCATGGCATAACTAGGAATCACAGTGCTAAAAAACGCCAATGCAAACGCATACCCATAAACGCCAGTTGAGTACTCGAAAATCGTTTGCGCCGGTGTATGCAAAAGATTGATTTGCGTAAACAAGCACGAACTCACCATGGCAAGAGAGGTAAACAACCCGGCGCC
>JABXIK010000112.1 GCA_013373125.1 Gammaproteobacteria bacterium
AGACCTCCGACATTATTTATTCCTGCGGCACCTGGCGAATACGCCCATTGTCATCCATGGCCACGTATATAAATGTGGATTCACACACCTTAGTTAACTCATCGTAATAGGTGTTTTGGCTCCACACTTCCACTTGCACATGGATCGAAGTGCGTCCAATTTCCTTCACCTTGGTGTAGCAACAAATGGCGTTGCCGGATTTTACCGGCGATAAAAACGCGGTGCCGTCACTGGCGACCATGGTCACTCGGCCTTTAGAAATCATGCGGGCGGTGTCTTCTGCGGCCGCGTCCATTTTACTTAATACCCAGCCGCCACTGATGTCACCATTGGCGTTGCAGTCTGCTTGGGTGGGAATGATACGCAGGGTGAGGCGGCCATTGGGTAGCGGGGTGTCTTCGGTTAGATCGTTCATGTTGGTGTCTTATTATGTTTATTAATTGGCTGCCGTTTTACCTGCAATAATCAGGCAATACAAGGAAACAGATTGTTGTTTGTCACAATCTTCTCACTTAGAAAACCTTGGTGAAGAAGATTGTGAACTTGCTCGCTTGATTGGGTGCGATGCGTCAGCTGTTATAGATTAACTGTTGTAGATAAGGTCCGGCAGCCAAGTAGCAAGATCTGGCCAACAGGCTAATACCACGAGCATTAATAATTGGATGACGATGAAGGGTAGCACCCCTTTATAAATGTCCATGCTTTGTACGCTATCACCCGCTACTCCGCGCAAATAAAACAAGGCAAAACCAAATGGCGGGGTTAGGAAGCTGGTTTGTAAGTTAATGGCGATCATGATGCCTAACCATACGGGATCTAGTCCCATGGCAAGCAGTACAGGCGCAACAATCGGTACCACCACAAAGGTGATCTCGATAAAGTCGAGGATGAAACCTAAGAAGAAAATCACCACCATGACCACAAGTGTGGCGCCAATCACCCCTCCTGGCATGTCTTGGAAAAAGCTTTCCACTAACTCGTCACCGCCATAGCCACGAAACACTAACGAGAACACGGCTGCACCAAAGAAGATCATAAATACCATGGAGCTCACATTTAAGGTGCTGTCCATGGTTTCTTTTAACTGTTTAAAAGACAGGCTCTTATTCAAATAGGCCAAAAGCGTAGCACCTATGGCACCCACACCTGCGGCTTCGGTGGGGGTCGCAATACCGGTAAGGATGCTGCCCAGTACAGCAATGATCAGTAATAAAGGTGGTGCCATTTGTTTGATCGCGTCTATCCAGTGGGCGTCAGTGTCTTGCTGCTCCATGGCAGGGGCCACTTCTGGTTTGAGCCAAGCTAACACGATGACGTACACAGCATAGGCCAGTACGAGAATCAGGCCGGGTATCAAGGCACCCATGAATAGATCCGCCACAGAGATGGTCTCAGGGCTGAAAATCCCCATTTTTAGTTGCGCTTGTTGATAAGCACTGGAAAGCACGTCTGCTAATAAAATGAGGGCCATAGAAGGCGGGATGATCTGCCCTAATGTACCCGTGGCGCAAATGGTGCCAGTGGCTAAAGCTGGGCTGTAGTTGTTTTTAAGCATAGTGGGCAGAGTAATAAGCCCCATGGTCACCACTGTGGCGCCAATGATGCCGGTGCTTGCCGCTAACAGCATACCTACCAGAATGACTGAGATGGCTAAACCACCGCGCATGCTGCCAAATAAGCCACCCATGGTTTTAAGTAAGTTCTCTGCGATCTTACTCTTTTCTAGCATGACCCCCATGAACACGAATAAAGGCACCGCAATGAGTAACTGATTGCTCATGATGCCAAACAAGCGGTTAGGTAGTGCTTCTAAAAAGGCGCTGTCAAAATGGCCTGTTACAGTTCCTAGCAAGGCAAACATTAGGGCGACACCCGAAAGTGTAAATGCCACTGGGTAGCCCAGCATTAATACTGCACATACCGCGATAAACATGATGAAAGGCATCAATTCCATGTTATTGGCCCTCCTTCATTTTTGTCTGGGTTAGGGCAAGGCCGTGATGAATCAGGTGGGCAATACCTTGCAGGGTGAGCAATAAAGGCAAAAGCAGAAGCAGGCTTTTCAATACATATAAGAAGGGCAGGCCATTGCCCTCAACGCTGCGCTCACCCATGGCAAAACTGCTTTGCACATACGGCAGGCAAATCATAAAGATGAAGGCACAGGTAGGAAGTAACAAGAATACTGTGCCGAGTAAGTTTACCCAGTGCTGCTTACGTGGGGACATGTTTTGATAAAACACGTCCACTCTTACATGGCCATCTTGCTGAAGCGTATATGCCGCGCCGAGCATGAATAGGCTGGCATGGAAATACGTCATGGTTTCTTGCAAGGCGATAGGCGACCAATTGAACAAATAACGTAATGCCACAACCAGAGTGGTGTTGATGACGAGAATGACGGCCAAATAGCGAGTAGCCAGTCCAATGCGGCGAATAACAGCCTCAATGTATTGTTGTAATAAAGTCATGATATGACCAAGCAGTAAAATTGCTCGGCATTATAACCCTGTTTTTGTGGGTTTGGGGTCGTTAAAAAGTGCTAAAACGCAGGAAACATGCAGGTTTGAGCGGGATTTGGAAATATCCCGCCAATCTCGCTGGCCAGAGTTTCTATGACAGTCTGTAATATTACTGTCACATATGTGAAATATATTGGCGGCGTACATTAAGCGAATGACTCCAAAAGGAGAGAGCAATGAAACTAACAAAACTACTCGCATCTATGAGTTTAGTGGCCAGCGCCTTCAGCTTGCCAGCTATGGCCGCCGTTGATGCTGACATCCCAACTTACCAAAAAGCCAGTGGTGTTGCAGGTAACGTATCCAGTGTGGGTTCGGATACTTTAGCAAACATGATGACTTTATGGGCTGAAGAATTTAAGCGTCAGTACCCTAACGTGAACATCCAGATTCAAGCGGCGGGTTCTTCTACTGCGCCCCCAGCGTTAACCGAAGGTACTTCTAACCTTGGTCCTATGAGCCGTAAAATGAAAGACAAAGAAATTGAGTCTTTCGAAAACAAATTTGGTTACAAGCCAACTGCGATTCCAGTTGCTATCGATGCACTAGCGGTATTCGTAAATAAAGATAACCCAATCAAAGGTCTAACCATTAAAGAAGTAGACGCCATTTTCTCTCGTACTCGTAAGTGCGGTGTGGCTAAGTCTATGGACACTTGGGGTGATGCTGGTTTAACTGGCGCTTGGAGCGGTAAGAAGATCGAACTTTACGGTCGTAACTCTGTTTCTGGTACGTATGGTTACTTTAAAAAGACTGCCCTATGTAAAGGTGATTTCAAGAACACTGTTAAAGAGCAACCAGGTTCAGCGTCTGTAGTACAAGCTGTATCTTCTTCTCTAAATGGTATCGGTTACTCTGGTATGGGTTACCAAACTTCAAGTGTTCGCGCTGTACCTCTATCTAAGAAAGGCGGTGCATACATCGAAGCCAATGCGGACAACGCTGTAAATGGTAGCTACCCTCTGTCTCGTTTCTTGTACGTTTACGTGAACAAGAAGCCTAACCAAGCTTTAGCCCCAATCGAGCGTGAATTCGTGAAAATGATTCTGTCTCAACAAGGTCAAGGCATTGTAGCGAAAGACGGTTACATTCCTCTACCAGCTAAAGTGGTTAAGAAAACCCTTAAGAGCTTAGGTTTGTAATAGCTGAGTTCAGTTCTTGCAGTAAAACACGCGCGGGGGATTCATCCCCCGTTAGCGTATTTAAAGAAAACGTTATGTATATAACATCCGGTTCAGCCGTTACAATGGCCAGCCGTTTTAGCTAACAAAGTGATAAAGCGAATTATGAGTACGCCTTCGACACCTGATATCAATTTTGATACGCCGGCCCTGCGACGTCATCGTAAAGGTCGTGCCATTAAGGACCAAGTTGCTAAGGGTGGTATCGCCGTTGGTGGTTTAAGCATCATAGGTGCGGTTCTATTAATTTTCTTTTATCTGCTTTATGAAGTTGCCCCCATGTTTGTGCCAGCAGATGTGGAAAAATTAGGGCAATACGAAATACCAGGTGAAGAAGCCTCCATGTCTTCGCCAACATTGCTATTAGCCATGGAAGAGCAAGCCGAAGTGGCGTTGCGCATTCAAGAAAATGGTGACTTCACATTTTTTGCTGTAAACAACGGCGATGTGATTAAAGAATACCGTTTACCAATGGACGGTGATATTGCGGCGTTTGATATCAATACCCAAGCATCACGCGAAATGGCGTTTGTGAATGAACAAGGGCAAGCGCTAATCGTAAAACATAATTATCGAATTACTTATCCAAATGACCAGCGTGTGATCACGCCAAAAGTGGACTTCCCTTATGGCGAAGAGCCACTGCAATTATTCGAAACAGATACGCAAGTTAACAACATTACATTAAGAGATGGTGAAGATGCGTTAATTTTAGCGGCCATCGATTTAGACGGACATTTATACGTCACTCGCTTTAATAAAGAAGTGGATTTCCTGAGCGACGAAGTGGTACTGGAATCTGAAAGCGTCGATTTGCCAAAAATCTCGGGCAACATTAATCAAGTAGAAGTGGATCAAGGCATGAAGTGGATGTTCGTGCTGGCGGATCATCGTTTATTACATGTAATTAATTTAAACAGCGGTACCTTAGAGCAAACCGTGACATTAGATGAAGTAGGTACGATTACTAGCCTAGAAATGTTATTGGGTGAGAATTCATTATTAATCGGAACCAGTGAAGGCCAAATTAGCCAATGGTTCATGGCACGTAAAGACGGAAAATGGCGTTTACAACAAGTTCGTGATTTTGAAATGCAACACGGCGCCGTGCGTGCTATTTCAACTGAGCAGCGACGCAAAGGCTTTTTAGTTGCGGGCGAAAATGGTTACGTGGGTATCTATCACTCCACTGCGCACCGTACTCTTTACAATGAAAAGTTAGTCGACAGCGAGATCGTGAATCTCACCATTAGTCCCCGCGCAAAAGATTTATTGATCGAAACTGAAGATGGCAAGATCACTCACTTTAAAGTTGAAAACGAACACCCAGAAATTTCATGGTCAAGCATGTGGGATGAAGTTTGGTATGAAGGTTACGAAAAACCTGCTTACACTTGGCAAAGTTCGTCTTCGTCTTCTGACTTCGAACCGAAATATTCATTGGTACCGTTAGCCTTTGGTACGTTAAAAGGTGCTTTCTATGCCATGTTATTGGCTGCACCTTTGGCCATTGCGGGTGCAGTTTATACGGCGTACTTCATGGCACCTGCTCTTCGCCGTAAAGTGAAGCCCATCATCGAATTAATGGAAGCCTTGCCTACGGTTATTCTTGGTTTCTTAGCCGGTTTAGCCTTGGCACCGTTTATTGAGAATAATTTATTAGGCATCTTCATCATGATGATTGTGGTGCCCATTTCCATGTTGGTGTTTGGTTTTACCTGGGTGAATTTGCCTGCGAAGATTCGACATGCCGTGCCGGAAGGTTGGGACTCAGTGCTTTTGATTCCTGTGATCATTCTAGCTGTGTATGTCGCCATTCAATTTAGCCCAGCTCTAGAAAGTTTCTTCTTTGGTGGTTCCATGACCACTTGGTTGAATAACGACTTAGGTGTGAGTTTTAGTCAGCGTAATGCGTTAATCGTGGGCTTAGCCATGGGCTTTGCCGTGATTCCAACGATTTTCTCCATCGCTGAAGATGCCATTTTCAGTGTACCGAAATCATTAAGCTATGGCTCACTTGCATTAGGTGCGACGCCTTGGCAAACCATGGTTAAAGTTGTGTTGCCGACGGCAAGCCCAGGTATTTTCTCAGCCTTAATGATTGGTCTTGGCCGAGCTGTGGGCGAAACCATGATTGTATTAATGGCCACAGGTAATACGCCGATCACGGATATGAATATTTTCGAAGGTATGCGTACCTTGGCGGCGAACATTGCGGTGGAAATTCCAGAATCGGAAGTAGCTAGCTCGCACTACCGTATATTGTTCTTAACCGGTTTTGTTTTGTTCTTGTTTACCTTTGTATTTAACACCGCGGCTGAAACCATACGTCAGCGTTTGCGTACGAAATACGGTCAGTTGTAGGAGATTGATTCATGCGAGTATCAGTTAAAGAATGGATTAAATCTGGCTCACCGTTTATTTGGTTAAATGCAGGTGCGGTGGCCATCAGTATCATCATGGTATTGGGTTTGATTGGTTTTATTGCGGCAAAAGGGCTTGTGCACTTTTGGCCGGGTAAAATTATGGAAGCCACTTATACCTTACCAGGCAATGCACCCACACCTATCATGGGACAAATGAGTGATAGTGAAATTGTGGGCCAAGCGCAATTAAAAGCCATTGGTTTGAATACCGAAGACGGTGCAACTGAAGCCAAGCGTATTTTAATTAAAGTGGGTAACCGTGACGTGTACGGCGGGGATTTCCGCTGGGTGTTAGAACATCACTTAAGCGATGTTCATTATCCACAAAATGCCATGGCGGTTGAGCGTCGTGAGTGGGGTAACTTTTACGGCTTCCTAGACAAGGTCTACGAAGGTGAAAAGTTAGTAGCCGATGCACAACAAGATCATGAAAAAGCATGGGAGCATTATCAAACGTTAATTGCTCGTGCTTTAAGCATTCACGAAGAAATTACCGATATTCAAAAGCATGACATTGGTGCCATTAACTATGAAATTGAACGTTTGCGTTTGAAGCAACGTTCATATGAATTGAATAATAGTTATGGCGCAGAAGAAGAAGCGGAACTGGAAGCTGCGCGTAAAACCTTAAATGAAGAATATGAAGGTTACCAAGCGCAATTAAATGAATTGTATCAAGCATTGGCCCGAGATCATTTCACCGCTTTGGAAATGGGTGGTCAAAGCATTCATATAAAAATGTCAGAAGTTGTACGTGCATTTGAGCCAAACAACATGGGCTTTTTTGCAAAAGTGGGTCACTATTTTTCTAAATTAGGTGAATTCTTAGGAGATGATCCTCGCGAAGCCAATACCGAAGGCGGTGTATTCCCTGCGATTTTCGGTACGGTATTAATGGTCATTTTAATGGCCATTATGGTGACACCGTTAGGGGTTATCGCAGCTGTGTATTTACGTGAATACGCGAAGCAAGGCATTGTAACTAAAACCATTCGTATCGCAGTGAATAACTTAGCCGGTGTACCTTCTATCGTGTACGGCGTATTTGGTTTGGGCTTCTTTGTGTACTTCTTAGGGGGCACCATTGATGAATTGTTTTTCCCTGAAGCATTACCTGCACCGACTTTTGGTACGTCTGGTTTGTTGTGGGCATCCATTACGCTTGCTCTATTAACCTTACCGGTTGTGATCGTAGCCACCGAAGAAGGTTTAGCACGTATTCCGCGTATGATTCGTGAAGGCTCGTTGGCATTAGGTGCCACTAAATGGGAAACCTTAAGTCGAGTTATTTTACCCATGGCCAGCCCAGCTATGATGACGGGTGTGATTCTGGCGGTTGCACGTGCCGCTGGTGAGGTAGCGCCATTAATGTTAGTGGGTGTAGTAAAACTTGCACCGACTTTGCCTTTAAATGGCAACTATCCGTTTTTGCATTTGGATCAAAAATTCATGCACCTAGGCTTCCACATTTATGACGTGGGCTTCCAATCACCAAACGTAGAAGCGGCACGACCGCTCGTGTATGCAACAGCATTATTATTGGTATTGGTCATCGCATTATTGAATTTATCGGCCATTTATATTCGTAATCATCTGCGCGAAAAATACAAAGCGTTAGA
>JABXIK010000094.1 GCA_013373125.1 Gammaproteobacteria bacterium
ATGCGAAAGCAATTTGCGTTGATGAGTTCGCGGTCTACTTCGGAAGGCGTCACATCCATGATCGCATCATCTTTCATACTGTTGCTAGATTGGCTTTCTGCACGGGCTTTTTGCGCATATGCAATGCGATCCTCAATGGGTTGGCCCAAAAATTGGGCTTGCCATTCTGGATTACGAGCCATCTTGCGGAATTCCATATAGGCCAAGTCTTGAGTACACAGGCTGTCACCATGCATCAAAAGGGCGGGCTCTCCACCTAGCTCAATAAGTGTAGGGTCATCAAGCAGGGTCATACCTGCCTGTTGGCAAAATGTTTCGCCAAGTAAGAAGTCACGATTGCCATGCATGAAGTAAATCTGCACGCCGCGTTCAGCGGTGGCTTTTAATACTTGCTGAATTTGCTCGATGTAAGGGTCTTGAACGTCATCCCCAATCCAGTAATTAAAGAAGTCACCCAGTATGTATAGGGCGTCACCGGCTTGAGGTTCTAGCATGAAATCAAGAAAACCCGCAGTGATGCGGGTCTCTTGTGGTGCCAGATGTAAGTCACTGATGAACCAAGTGCTCATATCAGGCTTATTCTACGATTTCAGTGCTTTCGATGATGATTGGCTCAACAGGCACATCTTGGTGACCCATAGCCATAGTGGTTTTTACGCCTTTGATGCGATTTACGACATCCATGCCTTCAACTACTTCACCAAATACGCAGTAGCCCCAGCCTTCAGGATTCTTGCCAGAATGGTCTAGGAAGCCGTTGTCTTTTACATTGATGAAGAATTGGCTGGATGCACTGTGAGGGTCCATAGTGCGGGCCATGGCGATGGTGCCTGTTTTGTTAGACAAGCCATTGTCCGCTTCGTTTTCGATACTGCCTTGAGTCGCTGGACGCTGAGACATGTCGGCTTCCATACCGCCGCCTTGAATCATGAAACCATCGATTACGCGGTGGAAGATTAAGCCGTCGAAGAAACCTTCTTTCACGTAGTTGACGAAATTTTCAACAGTTTTAGGGGCTTTTTCTGCATTTAGAGACAACTTAATGTCGCCAAAACTGGTTTTTAATACAACCTGAGTCACGGGACCACCTTTTCTATGTGCTTGTGTTTAAAGGGTGCGTATAATACGGCTTTTATATTTTTCTAGCCAGCGGACAGGGGAATTCTCCCGACTCTATCCTTAGAGACGCCCAAGGCCTATTTAATTGAGCTTAAGAAATGACAGAAGAAAAGGCAAAACCCGTTAATTTTATCGAGAAAATCATTAACGAAGATATTGCCAGTGGTAAGCACAGCAACATCGTGACCCGTTTCCCACCAGAGCCTAATGGTTATCTACATATCGGCCACGCTAAATCCATTTGTTTAAACTTTGGTCTTGCACAGCAATTTGGCGGTCAATGCAACCTGCGTTTTGATGACACCAACCCAGAGAAAGAGGAAGACGAGTACGTACAGTCTATTCAGGATGACGTACGTTGGTTGGGTTTCCAGTGGGCAGGTGAAGTCCGTTATACCTCGGATTATTTCGATCAGTTACATGCTTGGGCCATTGACCTGATTAATGCGGGTAAAGCGTATGTGTGTGATTTATCACCAGAGGAAGCCAAAGAGTATCGTGGTAACTTTGAAACGCCAGGGAAAAATAGCCCGTTCCGTGATCGCAGCATTGAGGAAAACCTAGCATTATTTGAAAAAATGCGTGCTGGTGAGTTCGATGAAGGCGCTTGCGGTTTACGCGTGAAGATTGATATGGCGTCACCTAACATGAGTATGCGTGACCCGTACATTTATCGTATTAAGAAAGCCACTCACCACCAAACTGGTGATAAGTGGTGCATCTATCCAAGCTACGACTTTGCACATGGCCAATCCGATGCCATCGAAGGCATTACCCATTCTGTGTGTACGTTAGAGTTTGCGGATCATCGTCCATTGTACGATTGGTTTATCGAGAATCTTGAAACACCAGCAGAGCCACATCAATACGAATTTGGTCGCCTAAATATTAACTACACCGTAACCAGTAAACGTAAGTTGCGTGCATTGGTCGAAGGCAAGGTGGTTGCCGGTTGGGATGATCCTCGTATGCCAACTATTAGCGGTATGCGTCGTCGTGGTTATACACCAACGGCAATTCGTAATTTCTGCGATAGCTTAGCGGTAGCGAAAACTGATGGTACAGTTGATGTTGCACAGCTGGAATTCTTCATACGTGATGATTTAAACCAAAATGCACCGCGTGCTATGTGTGTCATCAATCCATTAAAAGTGGTGATCTCCAATTTACCTGCAGATTATGAAGAGAATTTAACAGTACCTTTCTTACAAGACCATGCTGAGTTGGGTGAGCGTGATATTCCATTCACCAATGAAATCTATATTGATCAAGACGATTTCAAAGAAGAATACAGCAAGAAATTTAAGAAGAAATTCTGTGTAGGTAAACGTATTCGTTTGCGCCATGGTTATGTGATTGAAGCCGATGGTTTCGAAAAAGATGCAGAAGGCAATATCATTCAAGTTAATGCCAGTTTGATTGAAAACACTTTAGGCTGTGATCCAGAAGATGGCGATAAACCAAAAGGGGTAGTGCACTGGGTGAGCACCAAGCATGCAATAGAAGCGGAATTGCGCATGTATAACCGCTTATTCTTAGATGCTAATCCTGACAGTGGCAAAAAAGATTTTATGGAGTGTTTGAATCCTGAATCTTTAATTGTGACCAAAGGTTTGATTGAACCTGCGCTCGCTCATGCGAAGCCAGAAACGGTTTTCCAGTTTGAGCGTGAAGGTTATTACGTGGCGGATCGTTTTGATCACAATAGTGATAAGCCTGTATTTAACTTAACCATTGGTTTGCGTGAAGATAAATCTCTGGCGAATTAAAACTCTGACTTTAAGCAGAAAATCGGTTTAGAAAAAATTAACTTTAAGAGGGTGGCTTTAAAGCGACTCAAAGTAGACAGATTATGACCCTAAAAATTTACAATACGTTAACCCGTCAAAAAGAAGAGTTTAAACCACTGCAAGCCGGTAAAGTCGGCATGTACGTGTGTGGTATGACGGTTTACGATTTTTGTCACATGGGTCATGCGCGTGTGATGGTGTCGTTTGATGTAATCGTACGGTATTTACGTCATCGTGGTTATGATGTGAATTACATTCGTAATATTACTGATATTGATGACAAGATCATTAATCGTGCCGTTGAAAACAATGAGCCGTTTAATGTATTGGTGGATCGCATGGTGGATGCCATGAATGAAGATTTTGCCAAGTTGAATGTTCTTACGCCTAATAGCGAGCCTAAAGCGACGGATCACATTGATGGCATTATCACTATGGTGCAAACGCTCATTGATAAAGAGTTTGCTTATGCTGCATCAAATGGTGATGTGTACTATCGTGTTCGCAAGTTCGCAGGCTATGGCAAGCTTTCAGGTAAAATTTTAGAAGAGCTCGAAAGCGGTGCACGTATCGAAGTCACCGAAGAAAAAGAAGACCCATTAGACTTTGTGCTTTGGAAATCAGCCAAGCCAGGCGAGCCATCTTGGTCAAGCCCATGGGGTGAGGGGCGTCCGGGTTGGCATATTGAATGTTCAGTCATGTCTACGTGCTGCTTAGGTAATAATTTTGATATTCACGGTGGTGGGCCAGATTTGAAATTCCCGCACCATGAAAATGAAATAGCCCAAAGTGAAGCGGCGACCGGCGAGCATTACGCAAATACTTGGATGCATGCTGGTGCACTGCGCATTGATGGTGAGAAGATGTCTAAGTCGCTTGGAAACTTCTTCACTATTCGTGATGTGTTGAAAGAATACGATGCTGAAGTGATTCGTTTCTTCTTGGCTTCGGTGCAATACCGCAGTGAAATTAATTATAGCCAAGCTGGTTTGCAAGACGCTCAAACCAAGCTGGATCGTTTATATAACGCTTTGAAAGGTTGTGATCTTTCTGTGGAATTGGATTTGGCTGATGCAGATTTAGCTGGCTTTGTTGAGCAATTTAAAGCAGCTATGGATGATGACTTTAATACGCCTAAGGCTATTGCTGTGATGTTTGACTTAGTGTCTCACATTAATAAAGCCGAAGGCGCTGATAAAGATAAGTTGGCATCGCTGCTTAAAACCTTTGCTGATGTGCTGGGGTGTTTGCAAACCAATCCAGATGATTACTTCAAGCAAGGTGTGGATGTTGACGAAGCCTATATCCAAGACATGATCGAAAAGCGCATACAAGCGAAAAAAGATAAAGATTTTGCATTAGCTGACAAGATTCGCAATGATTTAGATGCGCAAGGTATCGAGTTGCAAGATAGCCGTGAAGGAACCACTTGGGTTAAGAAGTAACTTTTAAGTTAGGTTCCAAATAAAAGATAAGCGCCGAAAGGCGCTTTTTTATTCTCTAGTCATACAAAAAGAATCTATCTAAGCAATAGAAGCTTGCAGGGTTTCTTTAGGTAGCTCCCCAAATACATTCTTATAATCCTTCGCAAATTGGCTTAAATGCCAAAACCCCCAACATGCGGCGATATCGCCAACCTGTTCACCCTGTTTAGATGCTTTCAAATCTCGACGTACACCATTCAAACGGGAATAACGTAAATATTGAATAGGTGAAATACCTAGAATACTTTCAAAACTGTTTTGAAGAGTGCGCCGACTGGTGTGGCATGCTTCGCATAACTCGGCCAGAGTAATGGCACGATCTTGATGGGTGCTTAGAAAATCTCGTGCAGTATTAACGATAGTCTTTCTATGCTGGTAACTGGTTTCTATTGTTTGGTTGGGAGATTCTTTGCTCACAACCTCCATGAGTCCCATTAATATAAGATCTTGGGTTAGGTGGTCAGGAGTATTGTTTTGGTATTGCTTACATAAAAGTCTGTCTAATAAATAGTTAATGGCATTGTGCGTGTCGGTAGGAATGTTCAAACGTTCATTTTGTAATATATCTTGCCATTGAATGTGAATGTCTTGTTTTTGCGCATGCTCGTTCAGTTTTTCGTGTGTGATGACAATGCCAAAAATATCGAAGTTGTCCGGGGTTGCTAGCTCAAATTCAGTATTCCCAGGGCGACACATTATGTCATGTGAGTTGAGGGCTAGGCCGTTTATTTTGCTTTTTTCACGCTTGCTTTGACATATAGGGGGAATGCCTAGCCAGACACTGTCTGGCCAAACTAGGCAGCTCTGGCTAAGCGCCTGACTAGTGTGCTCTTTAAAGACCTGTAACTGGGAAAAAGGTCGCTCAATTATCTCTCCTTTAAAATCACCTGCACTCATTTGGTCATAGTGCTGCTGCCAATCCCTCAAATTGTGCGCATGTTCTTGAGCGTCATTACTGGTCGCGATGATTAGACTGTCGCTCGAATTTGGTGCTGTTTGTGCGTTCATGTGCAGTTCCCTCGAATGGCGCGTCTGATTTCTGCTTGTATTTGGTGCTTAGTCTATAAATATGATGTCGCAGTGCAGTCAATCTAAAGTTTGAACTTTGCCATATTTTGATAATGGGTTTTTCTATGTGTTGTTACATTAGCTTCATGATTTGGTGTTAATCATTACATGTTCGTTGTGTGGCATAAGATACTTATCAGGAATCAACTTATAAGTGTTTGCAAGTGATGTGCCTGTTTTTGTGCATGAAATTAACGACTAGGAATAAAGCAGTCAGATGTCTGAGTATAGATACACATTAGGCCAAGAGATTTTCAAATTTAAAAATCTTGCTGATTTAATGGCGAAAGCGACGCCAGCAAGAAGTGGTGATCAGCTTGCTGGTGTCGCCGCGCAGACGGAAAAGCAAAGAGCTGTTGCTCAAATATGTCTAGCTGATATTCCGTTAAAGCGTTTTTTGAATGAAGTGCTCGTGCCTTATGAGGAGGATGAAATCACCCGGTTGATTATTGATGAGCACAGTCAAGATTCATTTCAGTCTATTTCCCATTTAACAATAGGTGACTTTAGAAATTTTCTTTTAAGTGATGAGTGCACGAAGGATGTTTTATCAGGTATTCGGCAAGGGTTAACACCTGAAATGGTGGCTGCGGTAAGTAAAATCATGCGCAATCAAGACTTGATATTAGTGGCTAATAAATGCGAAGTAGTGACTAAATTTAGAAATACTATTGGTCTGAAAGGTCATTTCTCAACACGACTTCAACCAAATCACCCAACCGATAATATGACAGGAATCGCGGCAAGCATATTGGACGGATTACTTTATGCGAATGGAGATGCTGTGATTGGGATTAACCCTGCAACCGATAATGTGCAGCAGTGTACGGTTTTGCTGAAAATGATTGATGAGGTTATTCAGCATTACAATATTCCTACGCAATCTTGTGTACTTACCCATGTTACCAATACGCTTGAATGCATAGAAAATGGAGCGCCAGTTGATTTAGTGTTTCAAAGCATTGGGGGTACACAGGCTACAAATGATAGCTTTGGTTTTAATTTGACGACGCTAAAAGAGGCTCATCAAGCCGCGTTGGAATTAAAGCGAGGCTCGGTAGGTAATAACGTCATGTATTTTGAAACGGGCCAGGGTAGTAGCTTGAGTGCAAATGCGCATCATGGCTTGGATCAGCAAACCTGTGAAGTAAGAGCCTACGCAGTGGCCCGTAAATTTAATCCGCTTTTAGTGAATACAGTGGTGGGTTTTATTGGTCCTGAATATTTATATGACGGTAAACAAATAATACGGGCAGGTCTGGAAGATCATTTTTGTGGCAAATTATTAGGCCTGCCTATGGGGTGTGATGTTTGTTATACCAATCATGCTGAGGCAGATCAAAATGATATGGATAATTTGCTTACCCTGTTAGCGAGTGCAGGTTGTACGTTTGTAATGGGGATACCAGGCTCTGACGACATAATGCTGAATTATCAAACTACATCTTTCCATGATGCGCTTTATATTCGAAAACTTTTAGGCTTAAGGGCTGCTCCTGAATTCGAAGTGTGGCTGGAAAACATGAAAATCATGAATCATGATTTTAAATTAAGCGCATCCATTCCTGATTCATTCTCGAAGAATTTAATTGGAATGTAGGGAGTTGTGATGAACAAGAATAATGTAGTTACATTAAACCCTTGGGAGAATTTAAAATCTTTTACGGATGCTCGAATTGCGTTAGGGCGTGCGGGTACGTCTATTCCAACCAATGCATTGCTTAAATTCCAATTGGAGCATGCTCAGGCGCGTGATGCGGTGCAGTTGCCACTTGATTGTGAAGCGATCTATTTGCAGTTAAAAAATGAATTAAGCGCTTGCCCCCAAGCCCCCGAATTATTTGCAGCAGAAAGACCGCTTATTTTAAGTAGTTTGGCAAATGATCGGGGCACCTATTTGCAACGGCCTGATTTAGGTCGCATGTTAAATAAAGTAAGTGTTGAGTGCTTGAAAAATGAAAAGAATGAATATGATTTAGCCATTTGTATTGTGGATGGCTTGTCATCAAGGGCTATTGAAAAAAATGTATCGCCATTTTTGATCAAATTGTTTGGGTTTATGAAAGATGAGTCTAACTATACTTTTGCGCCGATTACACTTGTGCAGCAAGGGCGTGTTGCCATTGGTGATGATGTAGCGCAACAACTTGGTGCAAAAGCTGTGATGGTGTTAATAGGGGAACGTCCTGGGTTGATTAGTCCGGATAGCATGGGGATGTATTTAACTCATGGCGCAAAAGTTGGGTGTCATGATGCTATGCGCAATTGCGTATCAAATATTCGTCCGGCAGGGCTTTCCTATAAAGAGGCTGCAAGTAAAGCGGTTTACTTGTTGCGAGAGTCAAGAAGATTAGGTTTTAGCGGTGTGAATTTGAAAGAACGCACTGAACAAACGCATGTAGTTGAAGTTGAGGAAATTAATTTTCTTACGCAACAATAAAAAGCATAAACAAAATAACGTGCAATATAAAAATAATAATTTGGCCCTCGCGAATTTTAGAGCAATTAAAACACAACGAGGAGAGTCCAATGGACGAAACAACATTAACGCTTGAGAGTTTGCAAGCCCAGCTTGCCGCTCAACAAAGCACGTTTGAAATGCACCAAGCCATGAATGTGGAGGTGTTCTATTGGTGGTGTACAGCCATCATGATGATGATACATGCAGGCTTTTTAGCTTATGAGATGGGAGCATCTCGTAGTAAAAATGCATTGGCTGCGGGTATTAAAAACATTTTGGCGTTGGCCGTTATTATACCAACGTTCTATTTATTTGGGTGGTGGATTTATAACGCTTTCCCAAGTGGTTTGATTCCGAGCGATGCATCTGCTGCATTACCTTGGGCGGCTAGCATGGGGCCAGATGTTTCAGATATGGGTACGGGTATATTTTGGGCAGCGTTTGCTTTATTTGGAGCAACTACCGGTTCGATTCTTTCCGGTGCGGTCATTGAGCGTATTCGTGTCAGTGCGTTTTTAATCCTAACTGTTTTCTTGGGTAGTGCTATTTGGATTTTAGCGGGCGCATGGGGATGGCATCCTGATGGTTGGTTGTTGACTGACTTGGGTTATCACGATGTGGGGGCTTCCGGTGTTGTTCATGCCGTGGCGGGTTTCTTTACGCTAGGTGTGTTGATTAACTTAGGTGCTCGTAAGGGTAAATTTATTAACGGTGTGGCACAAACCATTGCACCGCATAGTTTGCCAATGACTTTGATCGGCCTGATGATGATTATCTTCGGTTTCTTTGGCTTCTTGGGTGGTTGTATCATCTTTAACGGTGGTGACACTGGTTGGACAACCATTTATAACACACCAACGAATTTGTCTGCGTTTGCATTCAATACCTTAATGGGTTTTGCTGGTGGTGTAATCGGTTGTTATATCGCCACTCGTGATCCTTTCTGGACTATGTCCGGTGGTTTAGTTGGTATTATTTCCGTTGCGGCAGGTCTGGATTTATACAGTCCAACTTTGGCGTTTATCATTGCGGTATGCATGGGCTTTGCGGCAGTTTGGTTTGCTAAGCTGCTAGAGAAGCGCGGTATCGATGATGCAGTGGGTGCGGTAGCGGTTCATGGTTTTACCGGTTTTGTTGCGGTGATTTTAGTCGGTGTGTTTGCTGGTGGTACGCCAAATATGGGGGAGAATCCTGAAATTAGTTTCATGGGTCAAAGTTTGTCTGCTGTCATTATGGCGCTAGTTGGGTTCATACCTGGTTATGGTTTGTCTTTGTTGTTGAAAAAACTCAATACATTACGTGTACCAGAATCAGCGGAAGACTTGGGTATCGATGAAGTTGAATTGATTGCTAAACCATATCCAGAAGCTTCGACTCCAGCCTCAACTGAGAGTGAGGTGCCTAATAAGCTAGCTAACGTAGAACCACAAGGAGTTTAACCATGGGTACATCGATTACTACTTGGGATAATGTCACAGCGTATTTTACGTTTGCAGACTCTCCAATCATGTTGGCACTTTTTGCATTAGGCGCAGCAGGTATCATAGTTGGCTTAATTGCCAGTATTATGAAGCATGAAAACGAAGCGTTTGATAAATTAAAATAACGAAAGTTAATCTAGATAGAATGTTAAGCGCAAAAAGCCGGCCTAATACTTAGGTCGGCTTTTTTTGTTTTATGCATTCAAATTTTTTGGTCTTTGTAGAGGGAGAGGTGAGGGATCGCTGCGTATTGGGTTTGACCTCTATCTATTTAGCAAAAATTTAATGTTGTTGAACTTTAGCTAGAAAGTAAGTGTTTTTTGCTGCGAAAAAGTCAGGCATAAAAAAAGGCCCCCGAAGGGACCTTCTTTTTCAAAACACTTAACGTGTCACCTTTTTCTAATCTAAGATTAGATGTTGTTGAGCGTGAGCTAGAAAGTAAGTGTTTTTCGCTGCGAAAAAATGTCAAGCAAAAAAAAGCGACCCGAAGGTCGCTCTTTTTGTAACACTTTTCAGTAAAGCAACAATTAGATGTTGTTGAACTGGTTAGAAGTGTTTTTCGCACCGCCAGCTTTAAGTGCACGATCACCAGCGTAGTATTCTTTGTGATCATCACCTAGGTCAGAACCAGCCATGTTTTGGTGTTTAACACAAGCGATACCTTGACGGATCTCTTTACGTTGAACGCCTTCAACATAACCAAGCATACCTTGCTCACCGAAGTACTCTTTAGCTAGGTTGTCTACAGACAACGCGGTAGTGTGGTAAGTTGGTAGAGTGATTAGGTGGTGGAATACGTTCGCTTCGCGAGAGCAATCCGCTTGGAAAGTCTTAACGCGTGCATCCGCTTCAGCAGCTAATTCAGAATCGTCGTATTCAGCAGACATTAGACGGTCACGATCGTATGCAGAAACGTCTTTACCTTCAGCAACCCAAGCGTCGTACGCTTGTTGACGGAAGCTTAGAGTCCAGTTGAAAGATGGAGAGTTGTTGTAAACAAGTTTCGCATCTGGGTGAACTTTACGTACGTCGTCCATCATGTCTTTGATTTCGTGTACTGTAGGAACAGCAGTTTCGATCCAAAGAAGGTCAGCACCAGCATTGATCGCTTCGATACAATCGAATACGCAACGCTCATGACCAGTACCAGGACGGAATTGGTATAGACCAGAAGGTAGACGCTTAGGACGTACTAGTTTGCCGTTACGGCTGATTAGAACATCACCTTCAGCAGTGTCTTCAGGAGCAACTTCTTCAACGTCTAGGTAAGAGTTGTAAACGTCGCCTTGATCGCCTGGTTCGTTAACAACAGCGATTTCTTTAGTTAGGCCAGCACCTTCAGAGTCAGTACGAGCAACGATAACACCGTCGTCAACGCCTAGCTCTAGGAATGCGTAACGTAAAGCACGTAGTTTCGCGTGGAAATCTTCGTGAGGTACAGTTACTTTACCGTCTTGGTGACCACATTGCTTCTCGTCAGCAACTTGGTTTTCGATTTGTAGACAGCAAGCACCAGCTTCGATCATTTGCTTAGCCATTAGGTAAGTCGCTTCAGCGTTACCGAAACCAGCGTCAATGTCAGCAATGATAGGTACGATGTGAGTTTCGTAGTTATCGATTTTCGCTTGAACTTCTTTTTCTTTAGCAGCATCGCCAGCTTCACGAGCAGCGTCTAGCTCACGGAAAAGACCACCTAGTTCACGTGCGTCAGCTTGACGTAGGAAGGTGTAAAGTTCTTTAACTAGGTTAGCAACGGCAGTTTTCTCGTGCATAGACTGGTCAGGAAGAGGACCGAAATCAGAACGAAGAGCAGCAACCATCCAACCAGATAGGTACAAGTAGCGACGTTCAGTTGAACCGAAGTGCTTCTTGATAGAGATTAGTTTTTGTTGACCAACAAAACCGTGCCAGCAGCCTAGAGACTGAGT
Organism: Gammaproteobacteria bacterium; assembly: GCA_013373125.1. Lineage (GTDB taxonomy): Bacteria > Pseudomonadota > Gammaproteobacteria > Pseudomonadales > Oceanobacteraceae > Bermanella. The sequence goes on from JABXIK010000094.1 coordinate 11,332, forward strand.
GTATTTAGTTTTGTCTTTGTCGAACTCGGCCATGTCACGACGCATAATACCAGCAGTGTATTTAGCGATGTCTAGACCAGTTTTGAATTTGTTTTGAGCGCGCATGCGAGCAGCAGATTCTGGGTTGATTTGATCCCAAGGGCTACCAGCTTGCTCTTTAAGAGCTGCAACTGCTTTGATGTCGTCTTGATAAGCTGACATGAGTCATTCCTTAAAAAATAGGTTAATTGTCTAAAGCCGCTTATAAAAGTAGCAGCTTTATTGAGGCACGCCTCTTAAATGACGTGCGGATCATACGGTTTTTGTGATAATTTATCTAATTTATAGCTCTTATAATGGGTATTCACGGGGTGAATGTGGACAGATTTGATTTAAACCTACTGATTTATTTGGATGTGCTATTGCGTGAGCGCAGTGTTACCAAGGCTGCGCAGTCACTTGGTATCACTCAGCCGGCTATGAGTAATGGGTTAAAGCGCCTACGTGAATTGTTCGACGATCCTATATTAGTGCGCACAAGTGATGGTATGAGTGCCACTGAGCGCGCGCAATCTTTGCAGCCAATGGTTCGAAATATACTGGCTGAAGTGGATGCGGCAGTGCAGCCTACTGGCGAGTTTCAGTCTCATTCTAGTGGTCGTGTGTTCCGTATAATGGTGAGTGATTATGCAGAGGCCACCTTGGTGCCTGCTATTGTGAAGCGCCTGCGAAAAGAGGCGCCCGGTATTATCTTGGACTTTTTGACGCCCTCGGATGTGACCTACAAAGATGTAGAGCAGGGCAAGGTGGACATGGCAATCAACCGCTTTGATGAGCTGCCTCAGTCCTTTCATCAGAAGACTCTGTGGCGCGATGGTTTTGCGTGTCTTGTAAACCCAGCTAATCCTTTACTAGAGGGCTTTGATCTTGATAAATACTTGCAAGCCAATCATATCTGGGTGAGCAAAACCGGCATGGGGGTAGGGACAGGGGTTAACCCAAGTAAGGATAAGGCGGTTCAGCTAGGTTGGGTGGATGAAGCCCTTTCTCTTACAGGTCATAAGCGGAATATCAGTGTATTCACCCGTCATTATCAAATGCCAGCACTATTAGCTATGAACAATGATTTGGTGGCGACATTGCCTACCAAGGTCGCTAAAATGCAGGCGCAATCGGGCGCGTTAAAGATGGTGGATGCGCCATTTGAAATACCCGCGTTTGAACTAAAGATGGCTTGGAGCCCTCTATTACATCACAACCCGCCTCATCAATGGATGCGTGCGTTAATCACAGAAGAGTCAGAAAAGCTGGCTCGTACGTAATATAACAATAAGAAGTGGTCGTTACATGAAGCGTTTAATCTTGTGTTTTGCAGTGGTCTCACTTTTATCTGGCTGCAGTAATTCAGTGGAAGAAAATGTAGGTGCTCTGCCTAATATTAAAATCACAGGGACGGTATTAAATGGCAATGTAAGAAATGCCAGTGTGCAGGTGGTGGGGATTGATAAATATGGTCAACCTCAACGAAATAGCAATGGTGATTTGTACGCAGATCGATTTTATACCGATGACAATGGTCAATTTAATCTCGAGATTCAAGGTGCGGCTACAGGTTCATTATTGTTTGTTGTAAAAGCTTATGACAATAACGGCACCAAAACGGAAATTCGCTGTGCGCTGGTGGACGGTTGTTTGGATGAGCAGGGTGCTTCTGTGGCTTACGGCGCATGGTATGAGGCGCACGATGAGTTTGAATTGTGGGCTGCCGTTAATGATGCGCAAAGTGTTAGCCAAGTAAATATTTCACCTTTCACCTATTTAGCTGCGAAGCTTGCGTTTAGTGACTTTCAATGGGATGGGGTGGGTACTTGTAATAAAATGGATGAAACCGATTGTGCCGGTACGATTGCAGTAAATAGCATGTTTACTCCGCAAAGTATTCATGAGGCGAATACCCGCATGCAAGCCATGCTTGGATTTACGTCTGACACGCCAGTTTTGATTAAACCCTATTCGCCATTTGCTCTAGATGATTCAAATTCCGTTGCCTCTTTGAATTCAGCCATGCATGGGTTGCTAACCTTGACTTTGCAATATAGAGCAAAGCAAGCCAATCAAACTATGGTGGCAACACTAGATCAATGGCTGGATGCAGCGTACTTAAAAAACCAAGGTCAGCTTTATGGTGATGATGCCAGTGATACCCAGTGGGACTTAAAAACCCTATACGATGATGCAATAGCGATTTACAACACAATTGCGTCGCCGAATGCTTTTTTAACATCAGCCAAAGATTCATTTGTTGCCACTAGCACCACATTAACTAATGCCGTGTCTAATTTTTCTGGTACTGATTACAGTGCTGATCTATCTGATCAAATTACGGCAGCGAAAGCTTTTGTGGCCAAGGTGCAAGGATGGTTTATTGATTACGAAACCAAAGATTTTAATGCGTTTTTAGATGCTGATACTGCAACCGAATTGGCACAATTTGAAATTGATTGGGAGGCTTTTCAAGCGAATCTCGGGCCGCAATTACAAACGGTATTTTTACCCATGGTTCAGATGGTTGATTATTCTCTGAAATGTTTGGCTAATCAATCTGGAAGCAATGCTTGTAGTACGATTAGTGGCAGTTATGTATTTGAAGATGCGACGGCCAGTGTGACGTTTGATAGTACTAATAATATTTTCACTTATAACTCAACTGCTCAGCCAGACACGCATTTGCGTGGCAGTTTATTAAATAGTGACGAGAATGGCTTGATTAAGACATTCAAATTTTTGGATGATGTGGAGGTTATCAATTCCGCGGGCCAGGCCACTGTGCAAAGCCGTACGAGTGGTTATGCCAGTCTCAAAGTGACATTGGGAGAAACCTTACAAGCCGGAGTTGAGCCTGAAATTAAACGTATAGAAGTGGTAATACCAAAGCTAACATTAAAATCTGCTGATGGTAGTGGCATGTATTATACGGTAACGGATGGATCAATTGTGCTGCAAGGTGCATCTGATCCAGTTAGGCCTGCTGAGCCGATTCACTTTAATGTGCATTCTATTGATTTGCCAGGGCAGTTGGTCAATGGTGCCGATAAGGTGGATGTAGGTATTTTGCTGACAGCAAATAACGCGAATAATTTTTATGGCCAAGAACGTTTTCCTGATTTGGATTTCGTTTGGTATGGCGCGGACATTAAACGGTTTGTTCAATTTGATGAAACCGGATTAGATGGCACTGATTTCGCGGGTTTCTTAGCGTTGCCGAGTGATGTTGTGCTGGGTGAAACCTTAATCGGCAAAGTTGAATATAACGAAGTTACGAGTTTTGCTGCTATGACAGATAACTTCAAAACCGCTAGCGGTTTAAGCTCACCCGTTGCATTTGAATACGGTGAGTTGAAATATCCAGGAGGTTCCACTTCACTGGTTATCTTTAAAGAGAACAATAGTGATACTCCAATGGTGATGCAGTGTTTGTCAATGGATGATATTTGGCAATGCTCTACGGGTATTTCTGTCGGTGAGTTAGGTTGTGAGAGTGCTTTCAAGGATGACGATAGTTATTCCGCCAATGCCACCGTGGCTGAAGCATTTTGGTTCTTAAAAAATAATTTAAATGAAGAGGGTGTTGGCTGTATTCCACAAGTGAAAATTCCTGCACGCGGTGTTTATGATGTTGAGTATGGGGCAATCTCTCAGTTTACGGATGGCGATGCGTTTGACATTACGCTCAATGAGCCGGCGTATTTGGGAATCAGTTCTTTTAATGTGCGACTGTTGTCGAGGTTTAAAGGCGCGAGTGATGAGTTGGATGATACGCCGCTCCATGTTTTGATTTATGGTGGAATGCAAGATCGTGAAAACTTTGCGATCAGTGCGTCGGTATCGCATGGATATTATGGTGATGGTCTTTCTGATTTGTTTGGCTTAATTCCGTTTGGTGAGCGTACGTTGCATATGATGTTTGGTACTACGGAAGAGTCGGATACGGATGCACTGGCGTATTATATTTTGGATAATCAAATACAAATGACGATGTTTGCATTCGATTATAACGATACCTCTTCTTATCATAATCAACCATTAGGCCATATTCGCTACGCAGGTAACTTGGTTGGCACGTTACGTAAAGAAAATGGTTTGTATGTTATTCGATATGCGGATGGCAGCTGGCAATTACTTTAATGGGAGTTAGAGCAACCTTATTTGTTTTGTTGTTGAGCGCTTCAATGGTGAGTGCACAACAACGGGTTGGGATTGAGGCTGACATTCTTGCGGCTAGTCCTGCAATGGCAATTGATGATATCGAATCCAGTTGGGAGAATCCTTCTAACGGGCGCTATGCACAAGCTCGCGGGCGCCTTAGCACTTACCTTGAAATGAGCGCCCAATTTACATTGGGTGTGCAGCGTCGCTGGGATTATCTCTTGGGGTTTTCACAAGAGACGGCTCAATTCTATTCCCGCCTAGAAAACAATCAGATAGAAGATGGTACTTACGCTTTGGATTTCTCAGTAAATGCTGCTCAAAGTGATGCCCTATTTGCTCAATATTTTATACCGTTATCTTTTGAATCTTCATTAGAAGTTACAGCTTATCTTTTGAAGGGAGAGCGTATGCAAGATGGGCGCTTAACGGGGGAGGGAAATGTTCAAGGCAGCAACCTAAGCTACGATTGGCAGCTTGATTATGCCTATGATGAGAATAGGTTGTTTGATTCTGGTCGAGATTCATTAACTGGTTGGGGTCATAGTTTTGATCTTGCATTTAGTGCACAGATTAATCCTGACCATTTGCTAAAGGTGGCGGTTAAGGATCTGTTTTACGCCATATATTGGCAAGATGTCCCACAAGATAAGGGGTGCTTAAATCGTCCTTTGTCTTCATCATGTTCGGTGTACTCAAGTCGGCAGCAACACACACAGATATTTCCCGCATTTGTTCGCACCCAGTGGCTAGTGACTCAGCAGAATCACACTTATCGTTTTGCCGCTGAGGCTTGGCATCGCTATACGGGGCTGTTGATGGGTTGGGGATATGAAGGGTTTGCCGCAGATGTTGATGTGATGAATGAAAAATTGAATATTGGCTATGAATCCTCATGGCTCAAGGTAAAATGGGGGCTTGATAATTTAAACGCCTCAGAAGCCAAGCACTGGCAGCTCAATTTGGATGTTAACTGGCCTATTTTATGATCTACGAACATTATTTTGCTCTTAATCAGCGCCCGTTTTCCATTGCACCTAATCCCGGTTTTCTATTTGCTTGTGGTCAATATGAAGAAGCTCTGGCGGCACTTGAATACGGCATGTTACATCGAGGTGGCTTCGTACTGCTGACAGGTGAGGTTGGCACAGGTAAAACGACTTTATGTAAGTATCTCTTACAGTCTGTGCCGCAGGATACTGAGGTTGCCTTAATCCTACATCCGCAACTGGATCGCCTTGAACTGCTGCAATTGATTTGTAAGGAATTTGGCGTTGAGACAGTTGGGTTGGATAAAGAATCCCAGCTTATAGAGCGTCTCACCGAGTTTCTATTAGAGGTTTACTCTAAAGGTGGCTATAGCGTACTGATTATCGATGAGGCGCAGCATCTTGATGAATCCGTTCTAGAGCTCATTCGTTTGCTTACCAACTTGGAAACCCATGAAGATAAATTATTACAAATCATTTTATTGGGTCAGCCAGAATTGATGCAGCGTTTGAATCGCTACGAGTTACGCCAGCTGAATCAACGTTTTACTGCGCGTTATCATTTAAACGGTTTGTCGTTGTTACAAACGCAAGCGTATATCAATCATCGGATTGAGGTGGCGGGTGGTAAAGGCGATCTTTTTGATTTCGCTGCTGTCTGGTATTTGCATCGCTTAACTAAAGGCATTCCGCGCTTAATTAATGTCTTGGCAGATCGCTGTTTAATGGGCTGCTATGCTGAGCAAAAAAGCAGCGTCAATCTATTGATGGTTCGTCGTGCGGCCAAAGAAGTGTTGCCTCAGGTTAAAGCAAAAAAATCGTTTATTAAACCGACTTTGGCGACGACTGTATTGGCTGTATTAGGCTTTCTTGTGTGGCCTTATGTTAAAACATTGTCTGTAATGGAAGCGGTGAATGTTGAAACGCAACAGGCAGTGCAAAATGTTAAGTCACAGTCGCGTTCACCTAGTTGTGTGTTGGCGGATGGTTGTTGGTTAGGGCGACTTCCGAGCAGCGTGATTGAGTCATCCAATATGCACGGTGATGTATTATTAAATGGCCGCTGGCAATCTTATCAAGGGCAATTTCTTGCGAATAAAACCATGATTGATGTCACTGTGGAGCAAGTTGATCCAAGATTTTTAACGGCATTAATAAAGCCATTTGATGAGGATGCGCTGATACCTTGGGTACGAAGTGCGCTGCAGCAGTCATCGGAATCATTATCGAATGATGAAGATTATTCTCAGTGGCAAGTAATTAAGCCCACATCTATTCAACAGACATCATCTCAAACCTATGATGTCATGTTGCACGATGCTGTCATGGCATTTCAGCGTAAACATCAATTGTTAGTGGATGGCATATTGGGGCCACAAACGTTAATTAGTTTGTATTTGTGGGATCAAAAAATGCAAATGGCGGCCCAATAATATGTCTTATTTACTTAAAGCGCTTAAAAAAGCAGAAGAAGAGCGAAAGCAGAATGTTAATGAGGCGACTACTACGCCGGTTGCTCAGAATGCGACGGCTAGCCTGCCTAAATCTGTTTTGTGGGTTGCCTTTTTATTGGTGGCGCTGACTGTTTGGCAAATGTTCTTTGCTTCTAATGATGGCAAGCGAAATGAGCTTATTGATGAAAGTGAAGCGCCAATGTCAGTGAGTCAAGTAGGGCAACGCAATTTGCCTCTTAGTGAATTGGCAGAGGTTGAATCAAATCAACATCATGTCGCGGGCGTAACGCCACAGGAAATTAGTGAAGAGCATACAATTGAATTGCCTGCAAAATCTTTGTCGGAATTGTCTGCATCTGAGCTATCTAGAATCCCCAGTTTAAATTTAGCAAGTCACATTTATTCAAGTGCGGCTGAGTATCGGTCTGTTGTGATTAATGGTCAGACCTACCAAGAGGGCGATTTGATTCGGCCAGGTTTGATTCTGCAAGAGATTTCTCAGAATGGTGTCATTATAGATTTACAAGGGTTAAAGGTATCTTTGCCAAAAGGCATTTCGTGGATAGCCAGTCAAAATGTTAAGTAGTGAAGCAAAAAGCAGTATCCAATCTGGCTACAGTCAAATATTAGAAAAAAAGCAATTAAAGCCTCGTCGCGGTCAAAAACAAATGATCGCGGCCATTGCGCGTACCATAGGTAACATCACACAAGATGGAGACGGGAACCGCATCTCTGATCTCCCAATTTGCGTGGTTGAGGCTGGAACCGGTACGGGTAAAACACTCGCGTATTTATTGGCGACCATTCCTTTAGCCGAAGACTTAAATAAGAAAATCATCGTCTCTACCGCAACCGTTGCATTACAAGAGCAGCTAATTGTTAAAGACATTCCGGATGTGGCGAAAAATAGTGGTTTGGAATTCCGATATGCCTTGGCCAAAGGTCGTGGCCGTTATTTATGTGTGCATAAGCTCGATCAAGAATTAAAAGATCAGCGTATGCAAGATGCAGCCATGGATATGTTTGGTGGGGTGGATGCTTCCGATGATCAAAAAGCGCTATTTCAGCAATTGTTAGATGCTTTTACCTCTGCGAAGTGGGACGGTGATCGAGATAATTGGCCTGATCAAATCGAACAAGCAGATTGGTCCATGGTGACGGCCACACATAGAGAGTGCAGTAATCGTCGCTGCCCACACTTTAATGCGTGCCCATTTTTTACTGCTCGTAAAGCACTTGAAGATGCGGATCTAATTGTCGCGAACCATGACTTGGTGATGGCGGATATTAGTTTGGGTGGTGGTGCTGTACTGCCTGAGCCTTCCAATAGCATTTACGTATTTGATGAAGGTCATCACTTGCCTGATAAAGCTATTAGCCATTTTTCATCTCAAGTAAAACTCCATGTTGAAGAAAATTTACTCAAGCAAATTACAAAAGCAGTGGATACGCTTGGGAAACAATGCGGCACACCTATGGGTTTGTTGCAGGTGGTATCGGCTATGCCTGAGCACGTTGGTCATATTAATGGTCAGTTAAGTTATGTGCGTCATCTTCTTATGGATTTTATGGGTGATCAGGCGGATGCCGAGGGCATTACTCAGCATCGATTCCGTATGGGTAAGGTGCCAGAAGGGCTCACCGAATTAGCCAGTGAATTAAGTAAAGCTCATAACAGTTTGTATGGGTTGGTGGATAAAATCGTTGATGCATTAAAAGCATCCATTAATAAAGACGACGGCGAATACAAGCAAGCCGATGCGGAACGTTGGTTTCCTATTATTGGGTTATTGCAAGCGCGATTAGAGTCGGCAGGTCTTTTATGGTTGAGCTTTGCACAATTGGATTTCGAAGACGCACCGCCGGTAGCCCGATGGATTGAGCGTATTAATAACGAATACGAAGACGACATTGGTTTATACAGTAGTCCAATTTTAGCGGCTGAACTTTTGGCTAAAAATCTTTGGAGTCGTTGTTTTGCTGCTGTGGTGACTTCGGCCACGTTAACGGCGCTGGGTAAGTTCGATCGCTTCCGCATGAAATCGGGTATTGCCCGGGATAACCATTGCGAGATTATCGAAAGTCCGTTTGATTACCCAAATTTAGGTCAGCTAGTGGTGCCTAAAGATGCGATCGAAGCCGGTAATGGTGATGAATACGCTCAGAATATTACGGACATTCTGCAAGAGCATTTAAAGGAAAGTGAGAGCACTTTGGTGTTGTTTACGTCGCGTCGCATGATGAACGATGTGAAATATAAGTTGCCTTATGATATCGCCGATCATGTAATGACGCAGGATGAGTATTCTAAGCAGGAAGTGATCAAGCGCCATAAAGATAAGATCGATAATCAACAACCCAGTTTTCTGTTTGGTCTTGCCAGTTTTGCTGAGGGAATCGACTTACCAGGAGATTATCTGCAGCATGTTGTTATTGTTAGGCTGCCGTTCTCTGTGCCGGACGATCCCGTGGATGCGACATTGGCCGAGTGGCTGGAATCAAAAGGGCGTAATCCGTTTATGGAAATATCCGTGCCTGACGCCTCTGTGCGTTTGATTCAAGCCTGTGGTCGTTTAATTCGTACCGAAACAGATAGAGGTAAAATCACTATTTTGGATAAACGCATTGTGAGTAAACGATACGGTAATCTATTGCTAAATGGTTTGCCCAATTTTTCTCGACAACTAAATGGTTAGTCGACTACCAATTTTTTAGGGTTTGTCTAAAAAACTCTGTGTTCGTTTGTGCGGCTTTCATGCCGTGGCTTTTTCGAGTGTTTAATAATGCTTGAATGGTCATGAGTGTGAAGCCAACGCAATCTCTTACTTCTAGTTTTAAATCACCATTGTGTTTAGCCATCTGAAAGTTTTCTTGCAGGCTGATATTCAGTTTCATTGTATAGTGCTTGGCAATATCTCTAAGTACCTTAGGAAGGGCGTCACCTGCTAAAAGTGTGTTTACTAGCAGGCAGCCATATTGAGCCTGTTCTAAAGGTAATTGATCGCTAAAGTTGGATAAATACGCATCAATGGCTTGTTTGCCATTTTGGCTCTGCGTCAGCGGGGCTATTAATGGGCTAAATATCTCACGGTCATAATATTCAAGTGCATGAATAAATAATGACTCTTTATTACCAAATTGCTGATACAAGCTGTATTTGTTGATGGACATGGCTTCAAGTAGCGCAGAAATGCTGGTTTCGTTGTAGCCATTCTTCCAAAACACCATCATGGCGATTTTGAGCTTATCTTCTGGAGAGAAAGAAAGGGGTCTGGCCATGGGAATTTCCTTGTAAATTATATTTGACCAATCGTTCTGATATTTGTATGTTAGCAGAACAATCGGTCAAATAATAATAAAAGGTGTTAAAAATGAAAATATACGAAACCAGTACGGCACCAAGTCCTAGAAGGGTGAGAATCTTTCTGGCGGAAAAGGGTTTGTTGGATAAAGTGACTTTTGAGCAGCTGGATATCCAAGCGGGCGAAAACATCACGCCAGAGTTCAGACTAAAAAATCCAATTGCCAAGGTGCCTGTGCTTGAGCTGGATGATGGGTCATATATTTCTGAATCGGTTGCCATTTGTCGTTACTTTGAAGCACTTTATCCTGAAAATCCTCTGATGGGAGTAACACCTAAAGAGCAGGCAGAAATAGAAATGTGGCAGCGTCGATGTGAAATTTATTTCTTTAATATCGTGGGCATGGGCTTTCAACATACCACAGGTTACTTTGCCGATCGTATGCAGCCTAATAAAGAATGGGGTGAGCAGTGCGTAAAAGGGGCGGCTAAGTTTTTCAGAGTTTTGGAAGCGCAATTAAGCCAAAATGAATTCATAGCCGGTGATAGCTATTCCATTGCAGATATCACAGCCTTGGTCACCGTCGACTTTGCCAGGGTTATCAAGGTGAGAATACCGGAAGACATGCCTAATGTTTTAAGATGGTATGAGGCAGTTAAGCAACGCCCAAGTGCGAAAGTTTAGAGTGCTTTAATTCTCAGGAAGGTGGCGAATGGTGAATTGATTACGACCACTTTCCTTTGAATTGTAAAGTGCTTCATCTGCAATTTTCAACGCCGCATCTTTTTTGTCTTTCATTTCCACTTTGATTTTTTCTATATAGCACGCGCCGCAACTTAGGGTTAATACCTCAGATACATCTGAAGGTTTGTTTTCTATGCCCAGTTTAATAATGCCATCGGATATGCGTTCTAATAAGGTTTGTGTTTCTTCTAGTGTGATGGACTCTATCACTAAAACAAATTCTTCCCCGCCATAGCGAGCGAGCGTTTCATTAGCACGTCGGGTTAGATGTTTAAGTGCATTAGATACAGCTTTTAAAGCATCGTCGCCTTTTTGATGTCCATAAAAATCATTGTATTTTTTGAAGTAATCAATATCCATCATGATGATGCAGAGCGAAACGCCATTACGCAGGCAGGTGCGCCACATTTCATCAAAATGATGATCGAAGTAGCGTCGGTTAAATAAATTGGTTAGGCCGTCTGTATTGGAATCCCTTTCAAGTTTTAATTGATACTGCTGCATTTGTTCAATGAAACGATTGAAATGTGCGGTGAAGACATCGATTTCTCGGATGTGTGTGCGAATCTTGATTGGTGAAAGTTTTCCAGAATGTTGCATGTGGCCAATATTTGAAAAGATAAAGGTCATGGGCCTTAAAAATAGAAAATAAACAAGAATGCTTATTACAACAGGGAGAATTAACAGTACCAGTATACTTATGACGGTAATGGAGTCGATAATCTTGGGTATATCGGATTCTGGGTAGCGAATGTTAATTTTACCAATGGCAAGCCCTTGGTGATTGATTAATGGAAACTCATAGTGCCCTTTACCCAATACGATGTCTTCGATATTGGGTTCACTTGCAGGGTAGAGTGCATCATCTTCAAATATTTCATAGCTTATGTTGGTACTTGATAGCGTTTCGATGTGGTTTACAAATTCATTGCTAAAAATATTGATAAATATCAGCCGGCCGGTACTGGGTTTATCCTCTTCGCTATTTTGAATTGAGAAACTACAAAAATGAGCAAAGTCAGGCTGTATGCGAATGAGACCGCAGCTGTTTTCTGATTCGAACAGTAAATCTATGTCAATGTCACGGGTAACATTGTTTAAACTTGGTTGGCTAGTGAAACGGTTTTCGTTTTTCACCCCAGTATATAGGTGTTGTTTTTGCTCGTTGAAAATTGAGAGTACGTCAACGTTAGTGCTGATAAAGCTATCACTTTGCACGTTACGCTCGATAAAGCGCTTTTCTTTTCCGTTTACAAAATCATAGGTTTCATCCCACTTGGCCCAGTCTCTGACGAAAAATTGTAATGATCGACTCTCGCTCAGATAAGTAGCATGTATGGCCTTAAGATCACTTTTGTGGGAATCCAGAGTAATGGCGGCAATTTCTGGATAAGCAATGAACACCCGATAGAAAGCCATGCCACCACCAATCACAAGGGTGTAACAAAATGACGCTAGAAAGATCAGGGCTTTTAAGGTCATAGGGCCTCCTTTAATAAGAATAGCCCTAATCATTAGAAATGTAGACGCTTATGCCGCTAGGCGGCTTGTCTGCTTGATTTGCCTCAAATTCCAAGCCTTTTCATGAATGTAAAAAGCCACCGTGTTAATGGCCGGTTCAATCAAGGCTAGGGCACCGCCAATCAATAAACTGCCGGTCATAATGTAGGTGATCGTGAATGCCACTGAAAAGTGCACAATGGCAAAGCTGATGGTTTTGTTCATGGCGCTCTCTCTTTTGGTTGGCTCCTGTGTGCTATTTATTATTTGATAATGGTTGTCATTTTCATAATTGATTGTGACTACCTTTTGGATAGGAATTGCCTATCTAACATAAGTGTTTGATGGCAATCACAAATTCAAAGCATGCTCTTTGAGGTTTTCTGGGTGAGGGCGCAGAATAACTAAGTATTTAGTTTTAAGAGTAAGGGCTGTTTATGAATCAACCCATGGTCGTAACTCAAGACTCAATGAGCCCGTTAGGGTATTTGAGTATCGAAGATATTAAGAAAGCCTTTATTCAGCTGAATCAGCTGCCTGCGGCCAATGATCAGGTCATTCGCCACGAAGCCGCCCCAGACCATGTGATTCGCGTAAAAGACTGGTTGCAAGACCTTGAGCGTGAGCTGGGTGTAAAGGCCAAGGTTGTGGCATCGCCCAGTGTATTAGATTTATCCGTGATGGCACCCGCTGCGGTGGTGGATGGTGAGCCTGTATTATTCGCAAACTACATTAACAACCAGAAAATCGCGTTGGATGCATTTGAATATGTGGCCGTAGGCTTGTTGGCGGTTGAGCGTTTAGGTTTGGATACGCGCTTCTTCTTACGCATTTTTCAGGATCTATCCCAAGATCAGCGAGAATTCTTGTCCCATCGTCACGACCTTGATGTGAACCAAGAAAACGATCAAGAACTCATGGTGAAACTGTATTTGGCAGACCTAGCGGCTTTAAATGTGGAACTGACTTGGTTAGAACGTCGTGAGGCATGGCAGCGCCAGTTAGTGCGCTTGGTGTATCCAAAGCTGGCTTACTCCTCGTTGGATTTACACTACCTCTTATTAAAAGCTCGCAGGGCTTTAATTAAAGCGTAAAAAAAGCCGCATTAGCGGCTTTTTTGTTCTTTAATGTGTGTAATTATGCGCTTTGTTTGATTAGATCAGCGCCTTTTTCAGCAATCATAATCGTGGGTGCGTTGGTATTGCCGCTTACCAAAAACGGCATGATGGACGCATCAATCACCCTAAGTTTCTCAATACCTTTTACTTTAAGCTCGCTATCCACCACAGCCATTGGGTCGCTATCCGGTCCCATTTTACAGGTGCCCACTGGGTGATACTCGGTATCGGCGGTATTGCGGCAGTATTCTTTTAGCGCCGCTACATCGTTGCGGTCTATCTTGCGTAGCATCTTTCCACGCACGCCATCAAACGGTTTAGATTCCATCACGTCTAGTGCTAGTTGCAGGCCTTTCACTAGGCGGTCTAGATCGTCTTCTTCGCTTAAGAAATTAGGGTTAATTAAAGGTGCATGCTCAGGCACATTGGAAGCGCAGTGCACGCTGCCGCGGCTTTTAGGGCGTAAAAGAGTGGCATGTACACAATAACCATGGCCCAAGTGCAGCTTGCGGTTATGGTCGTCCACAATGCCGGGGATGAACTCCAGCTCCATGTCCACGCAAGGCTCATTTGGGTCTAATTGAGTAAATGCCACGGATTCCGCAAAGTTACTGGTGATGATGCCGGTGCGTTGCTTACGCCATTCCATAATGCCTTTGATCACATGCCAAGCGCCTTTTAGGGATAAGCCAAAGGTACCGGGTGCCGCCTTGGTGCGATACACAGGTACAGCCGTGATATGGTCTTGCAGGTTTTCACCCACGCCTTGTAGTTCGTGTTTCAACTCTAAGCCGGCTTTGGCCAAATGCTCAGGGTTACCAATGCCGCTTAATTCTAAAATTTGAGGTGAGCCATAGGCGCCGGCACTTAAAATCACCTCTTTGTCGGCTGTAATTTCAAATGTCTTTTTGCCTTGTTTGTAGCTCACGCCTTTAGCGGTTTTGTTTTCTAATAGAATTTTTTGCACATGGGCTTGGGTGATCACAGTGAGGTTCGGGCGATCTAAAATGGGGGTGATGTAACCTTTGGCAGTACTGCAACGCTCGCCGTCTTTGTGGGTGACTTGATTTAAACGACAGCCAGATTGCTCGGCGCCGTTAATATCTGGGTTAAACGGAATACCGTTTAGTTGGCAGGCTTCCAAGAAGTAATCATTAAAGTGGCTAGGGCTTCTTAATTCGGCCACATTGAGCGGACCGCCTGTGCCATGAAATTCATCTGCGGTGAAGGTCTCGTTATTTTCGGCTTTGATAAAGTAGGGCAGCACATCTTTAAACCCCCAGCCTGGGTTACCCTGTTGTGCCCAGTTATCGTAATCCCACGCATTGCCGCGAATATACATCATGGCGTTAATGGAACTGGAACCGCCTAAAATTTTTCCGCGAGGTTGAAAGCCTTTGCGCCCATTTAAGCCGGCTTGTTCGGTAGTCTCATAATGCCAACTGAAAAATCCTTGAGGTACAGTGGCGGCTAATCCCGCGGGTGCATGGATGAACATGCTTTTGTCTTGTTTGCCTGCCTCAAGCAAGCACACGGATACATGTTTATCTTCACTTAGACGATTGGCGAGCACACAACCGGCACTGCCGGCACCTATGATGATGTAATCAAACTGACTTGGGTTCATTATTGTTATTCCCTTGTTTTTTCAACATCATGCCAGAAAAAGGCGCGAAGGCGCATGTCTAAACATGACAAAGGTGTGGCGACTTGTGCTGAATAAATGTAAGCGTTTTGGATGCTTCTTTTCAGCTTGTTTGAAAGAGGGTAAGTATTGATTAGTGCTTTTATTCTAGGGGGCTGTGCCTAGGTAATGACTTGCGAATACCCTCAAGAATCTTGCTAAGGCCGACGCGTTTTTTCCAAAGCTTGCCATCAACAAAAACTTGATAGCAATCAATCCGGTCGCTTTGAAATAGCTCAAACGTGATCGTTGTTGGTTTGCCCATATCGTAGCGGGTTATTTCGATCTTTTTCCGCAAATCTGGCAGTAGAGGAGGAATATCGGCTTCATTTGCCCCTTCAAGCCTTTTTTGCTCTCTGGCGGCAATGGATTTGGCGACTCTAGCCCTCAATTGTTGATACTTCTTGCTTCTTCGATACATAATCCGGTCTCCTTACCTTGTAAGATCATTCTACCTTGCAAGGTAGGGAAGCTCGCAAGGTCGCACGATTAAAATGTTAGGGCTACAAAGGTGAACTCAAGCAATGAGTATCGACAAAGAAGGTCGTTCAGAGCTTCATTATGCAGCATTGGATGGAGACACAAGAAAGGTTGCTCAGCTTATAAGCGAAGGAGCGTCTGTAAATTTGCAATGTAAGCAGGGATGGACAGCTTTGCATTGTGCGGCTCAGTCTAATTCGCCAGAAATTGTTATGGCTTTAATTAAAGCTGGAGCTGCAATAGAGTTAAAAGATGTCTTCGGCAATACACCTCTTTGGAGAGCAACTATGGCGTCAAAAGGGAACGGAGCTGTGATCAAAATATTGCTAGAAGCAGGGGGTGATCGAAATGCTCAAAACAGTTCAGGTGTAAGCCCATTGTCGCTTGCTAAAACAATTGGCAATTTTAATGTGGTTCAATTTTATGAAAAGCCCTAACAATCGGCTGCACCGGACAAATTTTCGCTGTCACCTTTTGTGCAAAAAGGCGCACAAAAGCCGCCATCAAAAATTTTCTCGGTGAGCCGGGCGTTAGGCGTATAAATCATGATTCCAGTCGGATACATGTACAAATCAGTAAGTAAAAGGCCTGACTGGCTAAACGCTAGTGTCGTAAGAGATATTTACTCTGTTAGCGGTTGCACTTCTAAGGACTTCGATGATTGGGTAGATGAATGGAAGCATAACGGTTTTTGGTTATTTGATTCTCCAAAGATTATGCAGGAGATTGCATCCACTAAAGGTGTAGACCTTAGCCAAATGACCTTGTTTTTCTATAAATCTAGCGATAAGGAATGGGATGAAGAACAAGAAGAATGGGTGAGTTTCAAACCGGAAGGTGATTTCGATACGAATATAGTCCTTCCTAAAAAAACAAAACTTGAAGGTTATGATGTCGTTTCTTTTTACCTAAATGCTTCTTGCGAGTGTTCACCACTATCATGCAATCATTTAGCTGAGTCAATTAAAGTCAATGAACACTGCTTATTTGAATCCTATGAAGAAGCAGAAAAATTAATTAAATCCGGCGAGTTAGACGGATGTGAACCCGGACCATACCGGGTTTTTGAAGTTCACTCCGTACAGATCGCCTAACAAGGCGCTCAAGCTATGGACGCAATAAATTGCGCCGCTTAGCATGAGCGTTATATTTTAAGGGTTAGCATGAACTTCAAAATTTTACTCATATCTCTACTTCTTTCATTTAATTCTTTAGCTGAGGAAGTGGAGATCTCTATGCTCGATGTTGAATTTGGAAAGAAACTTCCTTTTCCATTGATAATCTCAGACTACAAAGCGCGTGATTCGTATTTTAAATCTTTCAGAGTTGCACAAACTGCTGATTCTAAAATCTCCCAATTCTATGACTTTGAAGTTAGAGTTGGTAGCGACCTTATAGCTTATGCAGTAAAAGGTGTTCGGGCCTATTCTTCAAATGATAAGTGCCAAGAAGAAAGCAATAAAGTGAATGCATATTTCGCTAGAAATAATGAATACGTCCGCTCTAGTGAACGTCTAGTTAGTTTTAAAAGTAAAGATAATAAGAAAGTAGTTTCTATTAGGTGTATTACCCAAGAGGGGTCACCATCTTGGTATTTAGGTGTAGAAATCTACAATAGAGAATTAAAAGCTAAATATGAGCAATACTAGCAAGAATCAATATAACAATAATATTAAATTCGCGCCCTGGGGCCGCCCGACACTTCGCGCGGTTTATATCGGACGTTAAATTTATGATCAAAAAAATACTAATCATTACTGTTTCTTTAATTGTATTTATCTGGGTACTCAATGTAGCTAAGACTCTTTATTTAATTCATGAGATAGAAGACATCGAACCTTCAAAAGCTACTATGGAATATCGAGAGTTTTATAAACAACAGAGTTCAAAGGATAGTCTTACAATGGAAGAGTTTGAAGAGCTAAAGCGGAGAGAGGCTATATTTAGAAAGGAAATTGGCATCAGCAATGACAACTAAAAAATTTAACAAAGCCAGCCAGTTCGCCAGCAAGCTGGCTGGACTCGTTTCACTCGCCTTTGCTGGCAGGCGTTAGAAATTAAGCATGAATAAAATCGAAGGCGACATATTGGTCATACGCCAGCTAGTAGATTTTTCGGAAATGATTCTTCCTATAGAGGCAAGAAACCGATATGAAATTTATGATACAGAGGGTAATCAGAAATACTTTGCATATGAAGTCGGTGGTAGGCGTATTTGGACTTTTCTACTTAGGTCATTATTAGCTAGTTACCGTCCTTTTACTATGAAGGTTGTCGATAGAGATCAACGCGAAATACTATCTTTAGTGAGGCCATTCAGATTCTACTTTCATGGCATAAACATATATCAGAATGGCCAGTGGATTGGGTGTGTAAGACGAAAATTCAGTATTCTTAATAAGCATTACAACCTTTTTGATCGTAACGACAATTTTATGTGTGAAGTAAAGGGGCCTATTTGGAAGCCTTGGACATTTAATATAATTCGTAACAGTAAAATCTACGGTAAAATCAAAAAAGCATGGAGAGGTTTCTTTCAAGAGGCTTTAACAGATTCGGATAACTTCGGTGTACAGTTTCCAGATGGCGCTAGTAATGAAGACAAAAAGATATTATTAGCAATAGTGTTCTTGCTGGACTTTATTTACTTCGAAGATAATAAGGGAATAGATTATTTTCCCAATATCCGAACTTAATTCCTAACAAAGCCAGTCAGTTTGGACGCAGCTAACTAAGACACTCAAGATAATGAAATTGTCTTAGTTGATGATGTTAGGTCTGACTTTATTATAAAAAACCTGAAACCATTCGAGTTAAAATCGAGTTTTATTCGTTAAAAGGCTCAAGCGAACATACAAACGGAAAAGACAGGCACGCAAAATCCACATTGAAGTGTTTTCGGTGTTTGATTGAAGTTTTAAGTTTAAGAAAATAGTGCTTTGCAGTTTTGAAAACTCGGCCTTCGTTTTCGTTCTAAAAATTCAACGGCCTTACTTAAAGCGGTAGGGCTACCTACTAAATCTTTAAAGTTGCTCTCGAAGGATGTAGTAAGGGTTAACCAATTATCTGCCTTAATACCTAAGCGTTGTAAAATCGGCGGTAAACCCTTAGAAATACTACCGTTTTTATCATCACGAATTACTCTTCCTGTGTAATCTACTAATTCTAAATAATCAGTGAGTTTAAATGGCAATCCAAAAGGCATATCCTGCCTTGGGTTGCCTGCAAACGGCATGATTTCTTTTACTTGTTGTTTTGGATGGTTTGGAGAATGGGCTTGTTTTACTTTTTCTGCGCGTTTTTTAACGGAAGTATATTCAGACTTCTCGGGAGATTTAGCCATGTTAGCGCGCACAGGGTTTAAATCTACATAAGCTAAACAAGCAGCCAATGCCTTTTCATCTAACAATGCTTGAGATTTAAAACGTCCTTCCCAAAACCTTCCTGTGCAATTGTCTTCATAATTTGCTTGGCGCGAAACAAATTCATTTAAACGCCGCATAAACCAACTTATATCCATCAAGCGTTCACGCCATGTTTCGACAATTTCAGAGAGCTTAGCGAATTCTGCTTGTGTTAAGTTTTCACCCAGTTCAAATCGCTGACTGAGGGCATGGCCTTTGTAAAGTTGATGCCAGTGTTTGATCACATCTTCCAGTGACCAATCATCGGCTTGGGCTTTATTAATATGCAAAACTACATGATAGTGATTAGATATAATGGCATACGCAGCCACATCAATAGCAAAGATTTGCGCTTGCTTGAGTAATTCGTTTTCAAGCCAGCCACGGCGATGCTCGTAACTTACGTTAGTAAAAGTATCAACACCACATAAGAATGCACGGCGTACACAACGTGAAACGCAATGATAATAGGGTGTGGATTCTAGGTTGACCTGTTCTTTCCTTGGCTTGGGCATGGCTTTCTCCTTGTTTAAATAAAGAATAATCAACCATGTAAAAACTGAAATACGAATTAGGTAGGATTTATGGTTTAGATCAAAAAATAGACTTGCGTGATCTAGTGCTATTTTCTTATCATGAGTGTCTTTGTATTTTCTCTACCTTGCAAGGTAGGGAAGCTTGCAAGGTCGCACGATTAAAATGTTAACTTCCTAAATGGACTTTTGATGAAAAATATCACTATTTTATTATTGCTTTTGCTACCTTACTTTGCAGAGGCTCAAGAAAACAGTCTTAGCTTCAAATCAGGTAAAGATACTTTCGAATTCAAATATAAAATTAAAGAGGTTACAACTAGCGGTGGGTTGCGAGATCTAGTTCTCTATAGCGTTTATAAAAACGGGAAGTTTATACATTCAGAAAAAGAAGATGGTGGTAGACTTTTTAGTTGTAAATATAAACAACCCGAAGTTAAACCTATTAAAACCTTGAAAAACCAAATTGGTTGGATGTTATTTGGTGGTGGAGTGTGTGGAAATACTTCTTCATATGTAGCAGAGGTAATTATCCCAGTTGAAAGTTACTCAACTACTTATTATTCATATACTTTAATTTCAAAAGAAATACCATTAATCGATTCGTCAGATAATGAGATATCTATATGGTATTTTGAGCAAAACTGGGGAAATGGCGGTACAGCAACCAGCTTTTTTGTCCCTTCAAAAGTCACTGTTAATTTGAATGACGATTTTTTTGCCTTCAAAAAAGGTAATATTTTAAGTGGTATAGAATTCATTGAAAAGATCAAATCTAATGAATGGCTTAAAAGCTTCCTTGGTTTTTATATCGCTGGCATAAGGGATGTAAACCCAGAGCTTATGCAATATGCTTTAGATAATTATTACACAGAAGGGCAAAAGGAGTGGATCTCTGTCCATTTAAAAAGTGGAGGCAAGCAATATCTAAAACAGTTAATTGACAAAGTCCGGATCACACAAGAATTATTAAAAGAAACTAGCGGTGTTGTTTTTTTGGAAATCGGAAGTTAACAAGTCACTCAAGTAGGACTGCTAAAGCTTGGCTCGGTTCCACTTTGTTTCACATTTTAGCCAAGCTTTATCAGCCTCTTAGTGGGGCGTTAAATATCATAACCATAAATGAAAAAACCCAGCCTTGTACTTCTTAAATCAAGGGGTCAGAGTTCTTGATCCATTGGGAAAGCTTTACGAGTTGTGATGGAAGGGTGGTTAGGATAAATGCTTCTCTGGCAATTGTGAGCGCCCCAAAACTGCCACGATTAAAATAAAATTTTCCTCATTAGTAAAATATGCGACGTGTTTACCAACGGGAAAATAAAAGCCGCTTGGATATATCTCTTCGCATGGTCTACCTAATTGAGGATTATCTGCCAGCATTTGAAAGCCCGTTAAAAGGGTCTCTTTGTATTTATGCCACTGGGCTTCTGAGTGATTTTCGACGGTATAAGCTTTGATTTTAAGTAAGTGTTGCTGGGCGAGTTTGCTGAGTTTGTAATTTTGGTTTGGCATGGTGGGTTATAGGGTGTTTAAAAAGTCTTGGCCGTCTACAACTTCACCGTTTGCTAGGTCTTTTTTGGCAGATTCAAAGCAGTGTTTTAAGTATTCTGCCTTCATGTTTTCGAGTTCTTCGTAGTCTTTGATGGACATGACCACAACAGCGTCTTTGTTGTTTTTGCTGATTTTTACAGGCTCGCGCTGAGCATTTAGCAGGAGTTCGCCGAAGTTTCGTTTGGCGTCATTTGCGGTTAGAGTGTTCATGCTCAGGTCTCACAAGAGGGTGAATGACCTGATTATAGCTTTTTAATCGATTTGGTCAAATTGATTAAATCGTGCGATTTTTATGGCCATATAAAAATAAGCATCTCGCACCACTCGTCTAGCATCTCACTAACTGAGAATATTCCACCTAGCGGAAACAAAAAAAACCCAGCAAAGCTGGGTTTTTTTATTTGGCAAGTAATCTTATTTAAATTACTTGATGCCTTGTACTTCTTTGAACTTCAAGCGGTAAGCGTGAAGTAGTGGCTCAGTGTAACCAGATGGTTGCTCTTTGCCTTTGAAGATCAAGTCAGACGCAGCTTGGAAAGCAATGGTGTTGAAGTTTGGCGCCATTGGGATGTAGTGTGGGTCGTTTGCGTTTTGACCGTCTACTACTGCTGCCATGCGCTTCAAGCTTTCTTCAACTTGTTCTTGAGTGCAGATGCCGTGCTCTAACCAGTTAGCTACGTGCTGAGAAGAGATACGCAGTGTTGCGCGGTCTTCCATTAGGCCAACGTTGTTGATGTCTGGCACTTTAGAACAGCCAACACCTTGGTCAACCCAACGTACAACGTAACCTAGGATGCCCTGACAGTTGTTGTCGATTTCGTTTTGGATGAACTCAGGGGTTAACGCATCGATTTGCTCTTGAGTCATTAATGGAATGGTCAAGATGTCATCTACGTTAGCGTGTTCACGAGTCTTAAGGCCGTTTTGCACTTCAAATACGTTAACCATGTGGTAGTGGATGGCGTGTAGTGTTGCAGCCGTTGGAGATGGCGTCCAAGCGGTGTTGGCACCGGCTTTTGGATGGCCAATTTTTTGCTCCATCATCATGCCCATTTCATCAGGGATAGGCCACATGCCTTTACCGATTTGCGCACGACCTTGTAGGCCAGTTTCTAGACCTGTGTCTACGTTCCAGTCTTCGTATGCATTGATCCAGGTTTGTTGCTTCATGATGGTTTTCGCAACAAAAGGACCCGCCAGCATGGAGGTGTGTAGCTCGTCACCAGTACGGTCTAGGAAGCCTGTGTTGATGAATACAACGCGGTCTTTAGCGGCACGGATACATTCTTTTAGGTTAACGGTAGTGCGACGCTCTTCGTCCATGATGCCCATTTTCATGGTGAAACGTGGCAGGCCAAGTGCGTCTTCAACGCGACCGAATAACTCGTTAGCAAACGCCACTTCTTCAGGGCCGTGCATCTTAGGTTTAACGATGTTCACAGAACCGGTAGTCGAGTTTTGGAATGGGCTGTTGCCTTTAAGGTCGTGGATAGCGATCAAAGTAGTGATCACGCCGTCCATGATGCCTTCTGGGATTTCAGAGCCATCTTCTAAAAGGATCGCAGGGTTAGTCATTAGATGACCAACGTTACGTACGAACAACATAGAGCGGCCTTTCAGTTTGAAAGTGTTGCCGTCTAGGCCGTTGAATTCACGGTCAGCGTTCATGGTACGAGTGAAGGTTTTACCGCCTTTGGTCACTTCTTCCGCTAGGTCGCCTTTCATTAGGCCTAACCAGTTGCCGTAAGTTACCACTTTGTCAGCTGCGTCTACGGCGGCTACAGAGTCTTCGCAGTCCATGATGGTGGTTAGGGCAGATTCCATTACCACGTCTTTGATGCCTGCGGCATCAGTAGAACCCACTGGGCTAGAAGGATCGATTACGATTTCTAGGTGTAGACCGTTGTTTTTTAGCAAGATAGAAGTCGGGGCAGAGATGTCGCCAGTGAAACCAACTAGTTTCTCTTCTTCTTTAAGGCCAGTAGTAGAACCGTCAGCCAAAGTTACAACTAATTTACCATCTACGATTGCGTAGTTGGTGGTGCCAACGTGTGAACCGTTTGCTAATGGGGCTGCTGTGTCTAATACGCCACGAGCGTATGCAATTACTTTGTCGCCACGTACTTTGTTGTAACCGCCAGTGCCTTTTTCAGCGCCGCCTTCTTCAGAGATAACGGTGGTGCCGTAAGCCGCATCGTATAAAGAACCCCAGCGAGCGTTAGAGGCGTTTAGGGCGAAACGGGCGTTCATTACAGGTACTACTAGCTGTGGGCCAGCCATTTCTGCGATTTCTGGCTCAACGTTGGCAGTAGTGGCTTCGAAGTCGGCGCCTTCTTCAACTAGGTAACCGATTTCTTGTAGGAATGCTTTGTATTCAGCAAAGTTTAGAGGCTGACCTTTATGCTCAGTGTGGTAAGCATCGATCTTAGCTTGTAGATCATCACGCTTAGCTAGTAGCGCTTTGTTTTTAGGCGCTAGTTCGTTGGCGATGGCGCTGAACTCAGACCAGAATTTGTCTTGGTCGATACCAGTACCCGGGATAGCTTTTTCATTAACAAAATCAAAAAGTTCTTTTGCGACTTGTAGGCCGCCAACTTGAATGCGATCAGTCATTGTATGCCTCAGTTATATGCCAAACTATGGTTGAATTTTTATCCATGAGTTTCGCGGTTGTGCTGTGATGTTGACTAGGTTTAGAACACACACAGGCGAAAAAAGAGGGCCAGATTCTACACGAAAAAAAACATAATCCATAGTTATATACCATATAGTGGGTATAATCCTGACTTATGGTTTTAAGTGCTTGGCGGCCCTGAATCCCTAGGTTAGACTGGTCTAAATAATAAAATTGATCAAATATGCAACAAGTCGAACTCTTTCCAGTCCCCAATCCTTGTGTCGGTGTTTGTCAAAGTAACGCTAAGGGTTATTGCATGGGTTGTTTGCGTTCTCGAACGGAGCGCCAGAAATGGAATGACATGATGCCAGCAGAAAAGATGCGCGTACTGGACTTGTGTAAGTTACGCAAAGAGAAGGTGGCGGCGATTCTCAAACAACAGCAAGCACAGCTTAAAGAACAGCAAAACTCTGAGTCCTAATCTCTTTTTAATTAATCTCTAAACAGCGCATGACCTTCTAATACTCGACATCCCGTTTTATCGCTTTCTTGTGTGGCAAGCTTGGCCAAGACATCAGCCACTTTTAGCATGTGGATGGGTTTGTACTTTTTGAGTGGGCCAGCCATAAAAGGGCTAATGATCTGGCTGGCGATGGTGCCAAGGTATTCGCCTAAGCGAAATTCTTGTCGCGGGCCTAATAACAGGCTTGGTCGAATCAACCAAAGATGGTCCCAGTTCATCTGCGCTAAATCATGCTCTAGTTGGCCTTTTACCGATAGATAAAAGTTGTTGCTAAGGCGATTAGCGCCCACGGAACTGATGCAAGCGAATTGTGAGCAATCTTGTACTTGTGCCCATTGGGCAAATTTTAAGGCATATTCGTGGTCGACTTTTTTGAAGGCGTCTTGGTTGCCGGCTGTTTTAATGGTCGTTCCTAAGCAGCAATAAGCCATGTGAAATGGGGTAGGAATTTGAGTTCTATCTAGGTCGTCAAAATTCACCACCACTTGAATGACTCTGTCAGGCAAAAGAGGGCTAATTTGCCTGACGAGTGCATAAATAGGGGTATTTGGATTGCGTGCAACTAAATTTTCAGCAAGTCTTCTGCCTACTTCGCCGGTGGCGCCTGCAATCACAATCCCTTTATTCATGGGCGTTCAGCGCGATTTGTTTGCATTGCATGAACTCGCTGTGGCGAAGGTGCAATAAGTCTGCAATTTTACGAATGGTGTGTTCTTCGTACTTGTCGATATGGTCATCAGCCAATGAAATTCGCCATAAACGGGTGGTTAATTCCAGTTTTTCTTCCAACGATAAGACGCTGTTTAGGTGGCTAGTGAACTGATGCAGTGACACTGCATGGTCAACTTCTTGTTCGGCCGTTTCGATCAGGCTGACACATTCTTGCGTGGTTAGACCGGTGTGCGCTTTAAGTACTTCTGGCAGGGCAAGCTTCTCATCTTGAGTGATGGAGTCATCAGCAAGGGCAACCTCAACCATTAAGGCTGCGGTTGCTCTTTCTGTGTCATTGCTTGGTTGTGGTGTTGCTTCTGAGTTTTTGAACCAGTCCAGTATGTGTTTAAACATGATTACGCTGGCTCCTTAACCGATAGATATTCGTTTGTAAGTAGCTCTTCCAGAGAGATTAGGTCTTTGGTGAAGTTACGGATACCTTCGGCTAATTTTTCTGTGGCCATGGCGTCTTGATTTAGGTGCCAGCGGAATTGGGATTCGCTTAATTCTGGCCACTTTTCTTCTGTGGTTGTGTTGGCTGGTGACAGTACGCGGCTTAACGGGCTGTCATCTTCATTTAGTGCATTTAATAAGTCTGGCGAGATGGTGAGTTTGTCGCAGCCAGCAAGGCATTCGATTTCTTCTGTGTTGCGGAAGCTCGCGCCCATAACAATGGTGTTGTAGTCATGGGTTTTGAAGTATTCATAAATGCGGCTAACAGAAATGACGCCTGGGTCTTGAGCGCCAGGGTAGTGATCAACACCTTCGGCTTTTTTGTACCAATCTAAAATGCGACCCACGAATGGGCTGATCAGGGTGATGTTGGCTTGGGCGCAAGCAATGGCTTGGGCAATATTAAAGAGAAGGGTGAGGTTACATTTAATGCCTTCCTCTTCGAGTACTTTGGCGGCTTGTATGCCTTCCCAAGTGGATGCGATTTTAATCAAGATACGATCGCGCTCAACGCCGGCATCTTCATATAACGCGACGAGTCGGCGGGCTTTATTAACGGTTGCGATTGTGTCGAAGGAAAGTCGAGCATCCACTTCGGTAGACACATAGCCAGGTACAATTTTTAAAATCTCGATACCCAGTTTAACGGACACCATGTCTAAGGTGTTTTCTAATAGGTCGCCCGGTTGGGATTGTGCCCATTGTGCGGCGTCTTGAATTAAAGGTCGATACTGTTCAAGTTGCGCTGCTTTATAAACAAGGGAAGGGTTGGTGGTGGCGTCTTCTGGTAGGTAGCGTTTGATGGCTTCGATGTCGCCTGTATCTGCTACCACTGATGTCATGGTTTTTAATTGTTCTAGTTTGTTCATGATACCGCTATTTCCGTGTCGATAATCACCTTACTTTGTTGAAAATGGCAGGTAATGTCAACTGAGAAGCGTGGCTGTAGCGATATTGTGCTGGGCTAACTGGCTGGTTCGTCCGGCATCATGGCAAGGGCTGCTTCCACGGTTTCGATGCCAGCGGTTTTCTTGTATGCCTCTTCACTTAAATGACGGCGGAATTGACGACTGCCTGCCTCACCATTGAAAAGCCCAAGAATGTGGCGAGTGATATAGGCCAGTTTGCTGCGATCTTCACTTAAATGTTGCTCGATATACGGGTAAAGACTGCGCACGATGTCTTTCTTGTTTTTGATGCTGGCAGGGTGGTCATAGAACTCGCTGTCCACATCTAAAAGTACAGATGGATTATGGTATGCCTCTCGACCCAGCATGACGCCATCGCAGTAGGTTAATGCGTCGTGAATTTGCTCGTAGTTGGTCAGGCCGCCATTTAATAAAACTTCTAACTGTGGAAAGTCCTGTTTAATTTGGGCAACCACTTCGTATTTTAATGGTGGAATTTCACGGTTCTCTTTAGGTGATAGACCTTGAAGAATGGCTTTGCGTGCATGAATGATGAAGGTTTCACAACCGGTTTTTGCCACGGTATCCACAAAGTGGTGGAGTTCTTCATAGCTGTCTTGATCATCAATGCCGATACGGTGCTTAACGGTCACAGGAATGTCCACAGCATCTTGCATGGCTTTGATGCAATCGGCCACAAGATTAGGATGGCCCATTAAAACGGCTCCGATCATGTTGTTTTGCACACGATCGCTAGGGCAGCCCACATTTAGGTTCACTTCGTCGTAACCAAAGTCTTGGGCGATTTTTGCGCATTGAGCTAGTTCTGCTGGATTGCTACCGCCAAGTTGCAAGGCAACTGGGTGCTCTTCTTCGTTGAAGTTTAAAAATCGTTCTGGGCCACCTTGTCCATGAATAATGGCACCTGTGGTGACCATTTCTGTGTATAGCAGCGCTTCTTTTGATAGTTGGCGCCAGAAATAACGGCAATGCTTATCGGACCAATCCATCATTGGGGCGGTGGAGAATGTGCGTTTGATGGATCGGGTGTTGGACATGGGTAAATAGCCTTGATTTAAGGCGGCGCATTTTAGCGTATTTTGATTATTGGGTCATTACCTGCTTCAGCAGTGAGTTGAACTGCTCAGCGGGTACAGGGCGGCTGAAATGATAGCCTTGGCACATGTCGCAGCCCATGTCTTTAAGTAGTTTGTAGCAGCGTTCTGATTCCACCCCTTCGGCGACAACACTCATGCCTAAGTTATGGGCCATGTGGATGGCGGTTTGTACTAGAACTTGGTTTTGGTTGTCATCTTCAAGATTAAGAATAAAGGTTTTATCTATTTTTAATTCGTTGGCCGG
>JABXIK010000010.1 GCA_013373125.1 Gammaproteobacteria bacterium
CATGAAGAAAATGACGGGCAAAGGCGGTATGCGCAAGATGATGTCCGCCATGAAAGGCATGGGCGGAGCCGGCGGCCCAGGTGGTATGCCGGGTGGCGGTATGCCGCCGGGAATGGGTGGCGGTGGTTTTCCGTTTAAATAATTGAGCGTAAGACGCTAGACGGGAAACGTGAGACGCTAGGCTAGTATCGCTAAAACAAAAAAGCCCCAACGCTGTAAAGCGTTGGGGCTTTTTTGTTTCAATATGAAAATGAGAGTATTCAAAAAGTGACAAAACTAACCTATTTGTGATGCTCGTCACACTGTAAAATCTCTGCCGGTCATTTATCCGATGACTATACTGAAGCACAGGCCCTGTTAGTGGGCTGTTCTGTTTTAAAGCAGAGCTTCATTTTTCCAATGCATGGGGCTGAGAATTTATGGAATTAACAAAAATAAAGAGTCTGCTAATGCTGCCAGTATTGATGCTGGCTTTAGCTGGGTGTGGATCGTCTTCTGATACTGATACCGATGACACGGTTGATAATACCTGTACTCCTGTTACAGAGACGGTGCAGTACACCACGTTACCTGAGATTACGTATGCAGATGTAGAGGAAACTCTTGCGGACCATTCATCAAAGGCCACTGCCCAAGAACTTCAATCTAGTAATGTCATTATTTCAGGGGAAGGTTTTTATCCTTCGCTAGGCGCTTGTGATGGATGTGACGATTATTATGCTTTGTCTGTTTCAGCGGGTGATGAACTTGATATGGAATTGAGTACGGCGCAAGGGATGACAACTTTTATATATCTTTATGAGAATAATGATGCAAACAGCAATACGTTTGTAGATTCCGCCGATAGTGTTAAACGTTTAAGTTATACCGTCCCTACTGGCGTGACAGATCTCTATATATACGTTTATACAACTCTGACGAATGCGCAGACAACGGGAGAGTACACTTTAAAAATCACAACCCCTGTGGAGCCAGAAACCATTGAAGACACTATTACATCTGGGTGCACAGCAGGCTTACAAGGTGCATTGACCAATGCGGTGAATGGAAGTGTGGTTGAGGGTGCTACGCTCAACTTGCGCGAAGGTTCCGGTGTGAAAACCGGTACGGTGGATTACAGCGTAACCAGTGATGCACAAGGGCAATATAGTTTCACCGATATTAACGCCGGTGAATACACCATCGAGATCGTGAAAGCGGGTTATATTACTCACTATCTAGACATTGCTCTGGCGGATGACAAAACCGCTGAAAAGAAATTCCAATTAAGCCCTACTTTGGCTGAAGGTGAAGATTTACGCTTAGTCATGTCATGGGGCGCTCAGCCATATATTTTGGACTCTTACCTAAATGGGCCAAACGGCAGTGGCGGATCGTTTACTGTGAAGTACTACGAACGCTCAGGTACAGGGGTGTCTCTGGATCGTGATGCTACCAATGGCTATGGTCCTGAAACTATGACGTTCACACAGCTTAATGAGGGTACCTACACGTATTGGATTAACGATTACACCAATCGTTCTAATTCATCGTCCACCGCTTTAGGTGTATCAGGTGCGAACGTAACTGTTTATGACGCTTCAGGTATCGTTAAACAGTATAAAGTCCCATCGGGTGCAGGCACTAAATGGAATGTTTTGACTATTACTGTTAATGGGTCGGGTGGTTACACTATTAATGATGTAAATACCCTAGGAAACTGGTCAGAATCGCCATAATTGATAAGTTACGACTCTATTGATTGAAACAAAAAGCCGGAAATTTAATGTCCGGCTTTTTGTTTTAGAGGTTATCCAATTATAGAGTCCTTAACCCATTAATCGAATGGGGCGTCATTGCTGGCTCAAGGTGGGTTTATGCTGTTTTATTGCCTGCTCATACAAATGTATACAAGTTCGCATCCCTTCTGATCACACCGAGCGCGAGGCACGAGTAGTCGAAAGGTTGCTAAAGGGCCTACTTACACTCAATTCGCTCTTTCTTCCTTCGCTCAATTCCTATACAATACGCGCCCCTTATAGTGTGTCTGGCCGTCTTATGGGTGGCGGGGCACGTATGATGAACGGCGAGTGATACCAAAGCTTGCCCCTAATAGAGAAGAAACTGTCGCATGGTAGTGATTCGATTAGCCCGTGGTGGCTCTAAAAAACGTCCTTTTTATCATTTATCTGTAGCGGATCAGCGTTTCCCACGCGACGGCCGCTTCATTGAGCGTGTTGGTTTCTTCAACCCAGTTGCTCGTGGTCAAGAAGAACGTCTACGTGTTGACCTAGAACGCATTGAATACTGGATGAGCAAAGGCGCTCAGCCAAGTGATCGCGTTGCTAAGCTTGTTAAAGAAGCTAAGAAGCAAGGTTAATTAGGACCGGTAATAAGACACTTTGATGAGCAAAACACCAGAGAATTTAACCGTTATCGGCAAAGTGACCGGTGTGTATGGCATCAAAGGTTGGGTGAAGGTGTTTAGTCACACCGAACTCAAGGAGAGCATTTTCTCCTACGGAGACCACTGGCAGATGAATATCAATGGCCAATGGACTCCGGTTAAGGTGAACAACTGGCGTACCCAAGGTAAAGGCTTAGTTGCTCAGCTTGACGATTGCCAAGACCGAACTCTGGCGCAGAAGTATTGCCAATGTGACATTGCGATTCCATTGGATGTGCTGCCTGAGACGGGTGAAGGCGAGTTTTATTACCACCAATTACAAGATTTATTGGTGGTGACCACAGATAAGATTGTGCTGGGTCGTGTGGACTCTTTATTTAACAACGGCGCCAATGACGTGGTTGTGGTGAAGGGAAACAAAGACAGCATCGATGGTCGTGAACGCTTGTTACCGTATACGGATGACTGCGTAAAAAATATCGACCTAGAGGCCGGCACAATGGAAGTTGATTGGGATCCGGAATTCTAATCATGCAGTTTGGCATCATCTCCATATTTCCTGAGATGTTCCAAGCGCTGACTGAAAGCGGGGTAACTCGACGAGCAGTCAGTAATGGTTTGGTGAGTATTGAGTGTTGGAATCCACGGGATTTCACCGATGACAAACATCAAACCGTGGATGATCGCCCATATGGCGGTGGTCCTGGCATGTTGATGAAGGTAAAGCCTCTTGAGTTAGCCATTGCGGCGGCGAAAGAGAAGCTTGGTCCAAACAGCAAGGTAATTTATCTGTCTCCTCAGGGTAAGCAATTGACCCAGCAAGGAGCAGAGACTCTCGCGACAGAAGAGAATTTAATCTTCTTAGCGGGCCGCTACGAAGGCGTAGACGAGCGCTTGATTCAAGCGCAGGTGGACGAAGAATGGTCCATCGGTGACTACGTGTTAAGTGGTGGTGAGCTGGCGGCTATGGTGATGATGGATAGCATCATTCGCTTAGTGCCAGGGGTACTTGGACATGATATGAGTGCCGTCGAAGATTCGTTCGTCGATGGCTTACTAGACTGTCCGCACTATACTCGACCTGAGGTTTACAACGGCGAGTCGGTACCTGAGGTGTTACTCAGTGGTGACCACAAAAAAATTAAGCGTTGGCGCCTTAAACAAGCGCTTGGACGCACCTGGCAACGCAGGCCAGATTTGCTGGCAAAAAGGCCGCTTAACGATGATGAGCAAGCCCTTTTGCACGAATTTATTCGCGACGTTCAAGATCCTTGATGCTTGAACCTATCCGAAATTACTTAGGAGCTTAGTCATGAGCAGCAAAAACAAAATCATTCAGGCTTTAGAAGCCGCACAGTTGAAATCCGATATCCCTGAATTCGGTGCCGGTGACACTGTTGTTGTACAAGTTAAAGTAAAAGAAGGTAACCGTGAGCGTCTTCAGGCTTATGAAGGTGTGGTAATCGGTAAGCGTAACCGTGGCCTTAACTCTGCTTTCACTGTACGTAAAATCTCTAACGGTGTAGGCGTTGAGCGTACTTTCCAAACTCACAGCCCGCTAATCGACAGTGTAACTGTTAAGCGTCGTGGTGATGTTCGTAAAGCGAAACTTTACTACCTACGTGAGCGTTCTGGTAAATCAGCGCGTATCAAAGAGAAGCTATCTAAGTAATTCTTACTTAATAGTTTTGACGAAAAACCCGCCTAGTGCGGGTTTTTTGCGTTTTAAGGAAAGAAGAGTGTCGGTGGAGTATGGGTAAATCCGCCGCTTTCATATTCACAAGAGAAGCTATCCAAGTCATTTTTACTTAATAGTTTTGACGAAAAGCCAGTCTAGTGAGGTTTCTGGCGATTTGAGACAAGAAGATTACAGGCTGTGTAACACAATCGCCTCTGGAACTTCGATGGGGATCAATGTTCTAATGCACCTACAAATATAATTTAGAGACACATCATGGCTATGTTACGTACCCTAGGCGCAGCCGCCTTAATTTTACTGGCTCAACTGGCAAGCGCTGAAGAAACCAGTGTAGAAGAAACCATCGCCACCGCTTTGCGTGCGGCGCAACCCACTCTTGTTGTGCAAAGTGCTAAGCCCATTGCAGGTCAAAACTTATATGAAGTGGAATTAACGTCGGGCGAAATTCTATATGCCACGGCCGATGGTCAGTTCTTTGTGTATGGCTCCTTGTTCCAAACCACTGGTGGCGAGTTAGTTAACTTAACCGCTAAACGTACCGATGAAAAACGCTTAGGTCTGTTAGCAAGCCTAGATAACAAAGACATGGTGGTATTTCAAAGTAAGGGCAGTGAAAAAGCCGTGATCAATGTGTTCACTGATGTGGATTGTGGATACTGTCGTAAGCTACACCGTGAAGTGCCGCGTTTAAATGAGTTGGGTGTAACTGTGCGTTATTTGGCCTATCCACGAGCCGGCATTTATGAAGATCAAAAACGCACCAAGTTCACAGGCTCCTACAAAAAATTGAAGAGTGTATGGTGTGACGATGATCGCCCAGCAGCCATGAATAAAGCCAAAGCGACAGGCTTCATTAAAGAAAACCTAGGTTGTGATGCACCGATTGAGCAGCAATATATGCTTGGAGCTGAGTTTGGTGTGCGTGGAACACCGGCTATCATTTTGCAAAATGGTGAAATGCTACCTGGCTACATGCCAGCGGATGAATTGGCCAAAAAACTCGGCCTTTAATCTGAGTTATTATTGAATATCTAAAGGCTCTCACGGCAAACCCCTGAGAGCCTTTATTTTTCTGGCCTAAACCCCTGTTATTTCCGTAATTACCCCCTGCCTTCCCCCGCCTATTGTGGTACATTTAGCGCCCAAAATTTTTACACTCCTGACACCAAAGTCAGGGCATCAACATAACGGAGACCATGTTGTGAAACCGGTTAAAGTGGGTATCTGTGGGTTTGGCACCGTCGGCGGCGGTACTTTTAATGTATTAGTAGAAAACGCGGCAGAAATTGCCCGTCGTGCAGGCCGTGACATTATTATTGAGCAAGTTGGCGCACGTCGTGATAACTCAGCTTGTGACACCAGTAACACCAATATTACCCGCGATATTTTCGATGTGGCACGCAACCCAGAAGTGGACATCGTGGTTGAGTTGATCGGCGGCTATGACGTGGCGAAAGAGCTTGTGCTGGAAGCCATCAAAAATGGTAAGCACGTAGTAACTGCAAATAAGGCGTTAATTGCCGTTCACGGTGCCGAGATTTTTGCAGCGGCCAAAGCTGCGGGTGTGAGTGTGGGTTATGAAGCTGGTGTGGCTGGCGGTATTCCTGTCATCAAAGCCATCCGTGAAGGTTTAGCGGCCAATAAAATTGAGCGCGTTGCCGGTATCATCAATGGCACGGGTAACTTCATTCTGACTGAAATGCGCGACAAAGGTCGTGATTTCGATGACGTCCTAGCTGAAGCTCAGGCACTCGGTTATGCCGAAGCGGACCCAACGTTTGACGTTGAAGGCATTGATGCGGCCCACAAGCTAACGATTCTTTCATCAATCGCTTACGGTATTCCGTTGCAGTTTGATAACTGTTTCACCGAAGGCATCAGTAAAATTACCCGCGAAGACGTGCAATACGCAGAAGAGCTTGGCTATCGCATCAAGCACCTAGGTGTAAGTGCGCGCAGCGAAAAAGGCATCGATTTACGCGTACACCCAACCTTAATTCCTGAGCACAACATGATTGCAAAAGTGGACGGCGTGATGAACGCGGTTGCGGTGAAAGGCAGTGCAGTGAATGACACCTTATTCTGTGGTCCTGGTGCGGGTGCAGGTCCTACTGCGTCGGCAGTTGTGGCAGACATCATTGATATTGCTCGTGGCATTCAAGTGGAAGCGTTATCGTTTGATAGCCTAGAAGATTTAAAAGTACTACCAATCGATGAAATAGAAAGTGGTTACTACTTACGTATGGAAGCCTTGGATAAAGCAGGTGTGTTAGCCAAGGTTGCGACCATTTTGAGCAATAAAGGCATCAGTATTGAAGCCTTGATTCAAAAAGAACCAAAAGATGGTGAGATTCTTGTGCCGATCATTATGTTGATTCACAAGGTACAAGAAAAAACCATGAACCAAGCCATCGAAGAAATCGAAAACTTGGCAGAGATCAATGGTGCCGTCACTCGCATTCGTGTTGAAGAACTGAATTAACAGCCGCGGGCTAGTATTAATAACCTGACGAACAGGGATAAATAATATGATGAAATATATTTCCACTCGCGGTAATGCACCGGAGTTAACATTTGAAGAAGTACTTTTAACCGGTCTTGCTGAAGACGGCGGTTTGTACGTGCCAAAAGAAGTGCCTCAATACACGTTGGCTGAAATCGAATCTTGGCGTGATCTTCCTTACGCAGAACTTGCGCACAAAGTCATTTACCCATTCGTTGAAGGTTGTGTAGACAGCGCTGCACTGCAAACCATCTTAAACGAAGTGTATGGTGGTTTTGGACACAAAGCGGTTGCGCCGCTACAACAAATTGATCACAACGAATACGTATTGGAATTATTCCACGGTCCTACCTTAGCGTTTAAAGATTTTGCGTTGCAAACTCTTGGTCGTTTATTGGATTACGTGCTTGAGCGTCGCCACGAGAAAGTGGTGATCATGGGTGCTACTTCTGGTGATACAGGTTCTGCTGCTATCGAAGGCACTAAGGCGTGTAAGAATGTTGATATCTTCATTCTGCATCCACACGGTAAAGTATCTGAAGTACAGCGTCGTCAAATGACAACGGTAAAAGGCGATAACATTTACAACATCGCTATCGAAGGTAACTTCGACCAAGCACAAGACATGGTAAAAGCCAGCTTTGGTGATCAAGCGTTCTTGAAAGGTGAGCGTAAACTGGTGGCAGTAAACAGCATTAACTGGGCGCGTATCATGTCGCAGATTGTTTACTACTTCTATTCTTCACTCAACCTTGGTGGTCCACTACGCCCAATGGCGTATTCCGTTCCAACTGGTAACTTTGGTGATATTTTCGCAGGTTACATGGCGAAAAAAATGGGCTTGCCGGTTGAGCAATTAGTGATTGCGACCAACAGCAACGACGTATTGCATCGTTTGATGAGCAAAAACCAATACGAAGTACACCCACTACAACACACCATTACGCCTTCAATGGATATTGCTGTGTCATCTAACTTTGAGCGTTTGTTGTTTGATCTTTACGATCGTGACGGTGCTCAATTAGCCGAGCTAATGGGCCGTATGAATGCGAAAAAAGACGTGGTATCACTAGATGAAGAAAAACTAGCGAAAGCCCGTGCATTATTCGATAGCTTCGCAGTCAACGAAGATGAAACCGTTAAAACCATGCAAGACGTGTTTGAAGAAACCGGCTACCTGCTAGATCCTCACACGGCTATTGGCGTAAAAGCCGCCCGTGAAACACGTCGTAACCAAAACATTCCAATGATCACACTGGGTACGGCTCATCCGGTGAAATTCGAGGATGCGGTTAAGCGTGCCGGTTTTGAGATGCCAGCACTGCCACACCACTTAACGGATCTAATGGATCGTGAAGAGCGTGTGAACGTGTTGCCAGCGGATCTTGAAGCGGTACATAAGTTTATTGCTGAGAACACGTTTAAGTAACGTAAAAGCTAGCTGTGTACCCAAAGCACTCGCTCCGCTCGCGGGGCAGGCTCTTGAAATAGCTGCGTTGGGCTTTTCGCTCGTCATCCTCAAGTAGGCAAGCTACGTTCCGGTGACTCGCGAAAACTCCGCCTTGCTTTTACAGCCTCGGTGACGCTTTCCAAGTTAAAAAAACGGCGCAGTATCGAAAGATACTGCGCCGTTTTTAATTGAAATCATAGGAATGATGTTCGTTGTAATTGCGTCTAATCATCACCACGTTTGTGATTATTGTTTAAGTTTTAGGAAAATAATTCGGCTTTTCATCAATCCCCAATAATTCTCGACGAATCAAATCCAAACCCGCACTGGCCACATATTCTTGAAAGCGCTGGCGCGAAAATGGAAAGAATAACTTAGTCGTTTTAATTTCTGAGCGATTGCCCCAAGCCACCCAAACCGTACCAACGGGTTTGTCATCGCTGCCACCACTAGGACCTGCGATACCACTTACAGCTATGGCCCAATCGCTGCCGCTTTTTTCAAGTGCACCTTGTGCCATTTCTATTACCACTTCTTTTGATACGGCGCCGTGTTTTTCTAAAGTGGTTTCGCTCACGCCCACCATGGCAGTTTTCATTTCGTTAGAGTAGGTAACAAAGCCTGCGCCAAACACGGCGGATGAGCCCGCTACCGATGTGATCTTGGATGCAATCAGTCCGCCTGTGCAAGATTCCACCGTGGTGATGGTTTGCTGTTTTTCTGCCAGTAATTGCACAAGATGCTCTGGTAGTTGCAAGTTGCCTTCACCGATCACATGACCATTTAAGATTTGTTTGATTTGTTGGGTTAAGCCGTCAATTTTTGCTTCGGCTTGTTTCGAGTGGGCGGTAAGTTTCACTTCCACTTGCGGATACGCGGCACGAAATCCCAAATCAATATCACACGGCCAATCCGGTATGTGCTTACGTAGTTTTAATTGTAATGACGATTCGCCAATACCAAATACTTGTAAGCGTTTAGTGGAGTGCGGCTCGATGTTATTAAAACGCTGAGTCAGTAGCGGCAAAATACTGTGGCTGAGCATGGCATCCAGTTCGCTCGGCACGCCGGGAGTGAATAACATTAAACAATTGTTGTGTTCGCAATAAAATCCAGGGGCGCTGCCATTAGTGTTTTCTAAAATTGAAACCGC
Source organism: Gammaproteobacteria bacterium (assembly GCA_013373125.1). Classification (GTDB taxonomy): domain Bacteria; phylum Pseudomonadota; class Gammaproteobacteria; order Pseudomonadales; family Oceanobacteraceae; genus Bermanella. The sequence continues at coordinate 9,192 of JABXIK010000010.1, forward strand.
TTGCGGTAAGATGCCTTGCTTTTTATTGGCATCGTTCATGGGGTAATTGAGTTTTTTACACCAAGCTTCAATCTGTGCGATAGCCGTAGGGTGTTCAATTAATGGTGAGCTAATGACTTGGGCTAAGGCTTCAGCGGTTTTGTCATCTTCTGTGGGGCCTAAGCCGCCATTCACTAATAGAATATCCGCTTGCTGGCTTTGGCTTTGCATCTCTGCGATTAAATCTTCTAAACAATCACCCACAGTGACTTTTTTACTGGGGCGCAAACCTAGGGTAGAAAAGTGATCGGCAATCATGGCGCTGTTGCTGTCGATGATGTCGCCGCTCATGATTTCATCGCCTGTGAGTAACAGGTGGACTTTAGGCTGAGTCATAATATCTGCTTTCTTGAATAACTGTGACTGCGTACAATTGTCGCCATGAATATTGAAATTATACGCCGCGAAATGGATACCAGTCTGCCTTTATTGCAGCGAATTTTCCATGCCCGCGGCTTGACACCTGAACATTTAGATTTCTCTTTAAAAGGCTTGATGGATATTCAGGCGCTAAAAGGCATGCAGGCCGCGTGTGATCTATTAGTGAGCGCCATTAGCGCGCAAGAAAAGATCTTAATCGTGGGTGACTTTGATGTGGATGGCGCGACCAGTACGGCGCTTGCTGTGGATGCACTGACTCAGCTGGGTGCCTTGCATGTGAATTATGTGGTGCCTAATCGGTTTGAATACGGCTATGGCTTATCCAGCGAAATTGTAGATTACGCGTATAAAACGTTCCAGCCGGATTTGATCATCACTGTGGATAACGGCATCTCAAGTTTTGATGGGGTTGCCCGAGCTAAAGCCTTGGGTATGAAAGTATTGGTAACGGATCACCATTTAGCGGCGGATCATTTGCCCGCAGCCGATGCGATAGTGAACCCGAATCAGCCTGGTTGTGAATTTTCATCTAAGTCTGCGTGTGGTTGTGCTGTGATTTTTTATGTCATGTGTGGATTGCGCTCGGCCTTGATTCAGTCTGGGCGAGCGCCTGCCAGTTTGCCTAACATGGCACAGTATTTAGATTTAGTGGCGCTAGCCACGGTAGCGGATGTGGTGCCGTTAGATGCAAACAATCGTATTTTGGTGGAGCAAGGTTTACGTCGTATTCGTTCAGGTTATGCACGGCCGGGGATTCAGGCTTTGTTGCAAGTATCAAAAAAGAATCCAACACAATTAACCAGTAAAGATTTTGGTTTTGCTTTAGGGCCAAGACTCAATGCAGCCGGTCGTATGGATGATATGAGTGTCGGCATTGAATGTTTGTTATCACGAAACCCTGATCATGCCGTCATGATTGCGCAATCGTTGGATGAATTAAATCAAGATCGCAAACTGGTAGAAGGGCAAATGCAGCAAGAAGCCTTAGCCCATCTCGAGAAAATGAGCGTGCAAGCGGATAACAAGGTGAGTGTGTGTTTGTATCAGCCTCAATGGCATCAAGGGGTGATTGGTTTATTGGCTTCGCGCATAAAAGAAAAGTTGTATCGCCCTGTGATTGCATTTGCGCCAGCGCAAGACGGCTTAACCGATGCCGAGATGCAAGATGGTGAATTTGAATTAAAAGGCAGCGGCCGCTCGATTCCGGGGTTTCATTTACGTGATGCTTTGGATTTGGTGGCGAAAAAAATTCCCCACGTATTGAGCAAATTTGGCGGTCACGCCATGGCCGCAGGCTTATCCATTAAGCAAAAACATTTAGCCGAATTTGAAGCGGCGTTTGAACAGGTTTCACAAACGTTATTAACTCCTGAGTTGCTAGTGAATCAAGTGGTGACCGATGGTGCGCCCCATGCTCAGGACTTCACGATCAATACCGCAAGGCAATTACGCTTCATGGCTCCTTGGGGGCAAAATTTTCCGGAGCCTTTGTTTGATGATACCTTCAAGATTTTGAATCATCGCTTATTAGGCGCGGATAAAAATCATTTAAAGTTAACGCTGCAAGTGCCTAATAGCCATTTGGCGGTGGATGCTATTTTATTTGGTATCGAACGTCATGGCATTACACCTACCATGGTGGCGAATATGCAAAGCGCACACATTGTATTTGAAATGGATGTGAATGAGTTTCGTGGGCAAGAAACCGTGCAATTGATTATTCGGCATTTATCCCCGCGTGTATAGATAAGCAGTGGGTCGCATACAGCCCGACGAAAATAGTTGCTGGCGGGCAGTGCCCACCCTACGAAAGCTAAACAAAATCGCCTTAGATGCGCGAACATTCGACACTTTTAATGAGTGGTTTCTGCATTCCTGTTATCGATTCAAGATCGGTAAAATCTGCTGTGCCCAAAGGGGTTCTTTAAATTTTTCACGAAACCAGCCTAGGTGCCCAACAAATTGCCCTTGAGTGTCTTCTTGTGTCAGGCGCTGATGAGTCACATTGGCACCGCTGAAAAAACCATGCAATGAATCGATGTTAGCTTTTGACATCATTTCATCATCTTCAAACGAAATGGCGGTGATGGGGATGTTCACGGTCGCATATTGGTTGCGTAGCGTTTTCCCTTCGTAGCCAACGGCGTATTCTTTATTTAAACACCAGCGGCGCCATTGGCGCATGACATTCGCGGGTAAGTCGCCGACCATGTTAAGTTTTTTTCCGGGAAAATAACCCATTAAATTCACGCTAATCGGTGCGACGAAGTACCATAAAAACCACACCATTTTTTTCGTCGGCGGCGAGTTCTCACGCCAGTAACCACTGCCGGCGGCAAGGGTGATGGCTTGTTTAATCTGGTTGATGTTGCTGGTCATACCTAATAGTTGAGCGCCCACACTGTGGCCAATCCATTGAATGGGCAGATCAGGGTATTGCGCTTGGGCAAACGCTAGCATCGCATTACAGTCTTGTTCTCCCCAACCTAGGATATCGGTTTTGCAGTGCTTTAAAGGCGTATTGAGCGATTGCCCTGTGCCAACATAATCAAAGGTAATTACATGGTGATGATTCTCGCTTAAGAACTTGGCAAACTTTTCATAGCACTGTTGTACGACGCCCATGGCACCGGCCATGATCACAACGGACTTGGCTTGCGGGGCCGTAAACAAACGTGTCGATAGCACGCTGCCGTTTTGTGTGGTGATGAGGTGATCGGAAATATCACTTTGGGTAAGGGGTGTATCAATGGCATGTACAGACATATTAGAACCTCAGCTCTCACTAAAACGCAGTGAGTAAATGATTTAAAAATTTAACGACGGTTTGTATTTCTTCGTCGCTAAAACCCGCTGTCATGAGTTGGTTTAGTTGTTTGATCAAAGGCTTGGTGTTGCGTAGTTTTTCTTTGCCTAAATCAGTGAGGTACATGCGCGATGCACGACCGTCATTGGGGCAGGGCTGGCGCAGGATGAGGCCGTTGGTTTCCATGCGATTTGCCAAGCCGGTGAGGGCAGAGTTATTTAGGTTTAACGTACTGGCCATGTCTTTTAACAGACAACCTTCGTTTTCTTTGATCAGCATAAGCGCCCCAAGCTGAGTAATGCTGATACCTAAATGATCTTCCGTATTTTGATCCGCGTATTTATAGACACGGTGACGGGCTTTATTAAGCAAATAAAAAAGTCTTTGTTCCACAACTCAATTACCAAGTACTACACATGTGAAATAAATATAGTTCACATGTGTAGTATTTTGCAAGACCTTATTTATGCGATGGCTTGTGTGTTTGGAGTGAGTACCTCTGCAAAGGCTTTCATTGCTGGGGTGAAGGCGTCTTTACGCCAAATAAGAGCGGTATTAGTGTGGCTCCATTTTCGGCTTAGGGTATGGCGCTGTACGCTATTGGAAAAGGTATAAGTGTCTAGCAGGGCTTTGGGCACCATGCATACGCCCATGCCGGCAGCCACGCAGCTGAGCATGGTGTGATAAGAGTTGATTTCCACGACGCGCGGAATGCAATGCCCAGCTTGAAGCCAGCTGGTTAGGCGATTGCGATAAGCGCACTTAGGGTTGAAGCCAATGACGGTGGGTTGCTCGCCAAGGTCTTTCGGGCTTTTGATGGGTGGATGACTTAAGCTAGAAACCAAGATGAGTTCTTCATCGAACATGGGCTGAATGCCCAAGCGAGAATCTTTGGCCGGGTCAGCCACCAAGGCTAAATCGAGATTCCCTTGTAATACCTCTTCAATTAATAAACCAGTGGGGGCTGAGCGCATGTTGAGTTGCACACTAGGGTAACGCTCATGAAATTGCTGCAAAGGCTCTACTATGCGAGTGGCGGCCACCGCATCCATGGAGCCGATGCGCAGCAACCCCGCAGGCTCACTGTCTTGAAGTTGGTGTTTTGCCGCCTGTGCCAGCGCCAAAATTTGATTGGCGTAATCTAAAAGCTGCTTGCCTGCTGGGGCAATTTTAAGACGGTTTTTCTCGCGGATAAAAAGCGCTTTGCCCAGTTCGTCCTCTAATTTTTGAATGCGTGTGGTGACGTTTGAAGGTACGCGATTCAAGTTCTCTGCAGCGCGTGTAATACTGCCACTACTGGCCACTTCTTTGAACACAACAAGATCTGATATTTCCATACACACCTCTTAAGTGCCGAATCATATATTCTTTATTTGAGAATATATGATTCATAATAATTCATTTTTAATGAATTAAATTTACGACTAGACTCCGCCTAAATCAAGTGGAAAGTTGCTGTTCATGTCACTACTTAATCAACAAGATCAATCAGGCTATGTCTTTGGTATGGGAGCGGTATTGTTATGGTCTGGGTTTATCTTGGTCTCACGCCTAGGGGGCATAAGTGAGTTGAATCACTATGACGTAGTGGCATTACGTTATGCCACTTGTGCGTTAATTGTATTACCTATTTGGTGGTTTAAATTTCGTTTCAACGTTTTTCAATGGCGCTATGTTGCAGCGGCTTTAGTGGGGGGCTTGGGGTATGCTTTGTGTACGTTTCATGGATTTCAATTAGCGCCTGCATCCCATGGTGCATTGTTACTGCCAGGGGCGATGCCGTTATTTATCTTTTTATTGGCATTGAGTGTTGGGCAAGCCAAATTAAATATGCAAAGTGTATTCAGTGTGGCTGTGATTAGTGCTGGGATTTTAATTTTATTTTTCGGGCAGGTGTCTAATCAACAAGTGGATGCATCCATTTTAATGGGGGATGGCTTATTTTTATTGGGCGCATTTTTTTGGGGTGTGTTTTCTATTTTGATCAAGCGCTGGGGTTTGTCTCCATGGCAGGTGACCATCAGCATGGCGCTGCTAACCAGTATCATGTATTTGCCGTTTTACATTATGTTTGCACCAAAGAATATTGCTTTGCATTTATGGCCTGAAATGGGTTTGCAAATGTTTTATCAAGGATTCTTAGCTACGATTGTTCAAATGCTGTTATACGTGCGGGCGGTGGCATTAATCGGTGCATCGGGCATGGGGGCGTTGATGGCGTTAGTGCCTTTAATTGCTGGTGTGGCTGCGTTGATTTTATTTGATGAGCCAGCAACGGTTTCATTATTGATTGGCTTGTTATGTGTGGCATTGGGTGCCTGGTTAAATCATTCACCTCTGCTTGGAAAATATTTGAGCAGTGGTGCCGTTTTAAAAACACAACGTTAAATCATCAAAAGGAGAAAATGATGCCATACGTCAATATTAAAGTGACCGATGAGCAGGTAACCAAAGAACAAAAAGCGGCGCTGATAAAAGGCGCAACTCAGTTATTGGTCGATGTGCTTAATAAAAATCCAGCCACTACATTTGTGGTGATTGATGAAGTGAACACAGATAACTGGGGCGTTGGGGGAGAGGTGGTGACAGAGCTGAGAAAAAAGCAAGCCTGATTCATAAGGTGAATCAGGCTATGTAATTAAATGCAGGCTTGAATTAAAGATTGATGCACAGCGGCTCCGGCCATGACACCGGAAGCCGATGCAAATGTGGCATTTTGCCATTGATTGCTAATGTCACCACACGCATAAACCCCTTCGACACTGGTGAGTTTAAAGTCATCGGTTTTTATGCTTTCGCCCGTGTCGCTGTTTTCAATTTCACACCCTAACGATGCGGCAATGGGACTCGCCATCAAGGTTTTTCCGCCCACATACATGGCGCCAATTTCAATGACACGTCCATCGGCTAAACGTACACCGTCTATATTGGGAGCATCACCTAAAACTTCTATGACAGGCGTGTTTTCTATGGTGACGCCACGCTTTTGTAAAAATGCTAATTCTTCTTCATCGGGAATAAATTCCCCTTGAGTGAACAAGGTCGTTACCCCCCAGTCAGGGAGCATGGCGGCTTGATGGGATGACATGGCAGAGGTTGCTAACACGCCCATAGCATGGTGCTTTAATTCATGGCCATGGCAATAAGGGCAGTGCACTATTGTTTGTCCCCAGCGCTCTTTCAGGCCTGGTAATTCTGGTAGCTTATCCACAAGTCCCGTTGCCAAAATCAGTCTATGGCTGGTCAGCTCTGTGCCGTCTGTCAATGTCACCACAAAGCCTTGTTCGGTTTTTGTGGCGCTCTCGGCTTTGCCATTTACCAAGGTGAATGTGTTGTATTTGGATAGTTGCTGGGTGGCTTTTTCGCGAATGGCGCTCGGGGTTTCGCCGTCCAGTGTGAAAAAACCATGGGAGGCACTGGCAAAGCGATTACGTGGTTGGGCGGCATCAATCACGGTGACTGTACGTTGCCCCCGTGAAAGCTGCATAGCCGCGGAAAGGCCGGCAAAACTACCGCCGATGATGATCACATCTTGTTTCATGTCGGATATCTCTTAATTTCCATTTCATGAAACATATTAAGTTACATAAGAATGAAGTGTCAATACATGTAACTTTAAAAGTTTCATGTATAATGAGCCCAATCCCGCAAACAGGCCGAAAACATGAGAAAAGACAGTCGCTTATCGCGCATGCTGCATGTGTTAATTCATATGGATCATTTAGATGGTCCGGCCACGTCTGAGAAAATGGCCACTATGTTAAGCACCAATCCAGTGGTGGTGAGACGCACGATGGCCCATCTGCGAGATCAGGGGTATGTGGCGTCGGTGAAAGGTCACGGCGGAGGCTGGACGTTGGCGGTGCCACTATCCAATATTACTTTGTTAGATATTCATCAGGCTTTAGGGGATAGCTCGGTGTTCACCATAGGGCTAACCGACGAGCATACAAATTGCCCCATTGAGATTGCCGTGAATCTCGCCATCCGTGACGCCATGGAACAAGCCGAGGCTTTGTTATTGGAGCGATTTAAGCAAGTAACATTGGATAAGTTGACAGCTGGCTTTGCTGATTTTCAGGCTGAGCATCATGAACCAAGCCCAGTGGAATAATGGCTGGGCTTGGTAAGAAATGAGAAATGTAAATTTATAACGGAGTGAATAATTGTTTGGCCGCTTGCGTGTGCTGTGCCATGAGACGTTGAATATCTCCCCCTAGCCACTGCCCATCTTTTACTTTCCATTGCCCGCCAATCATTACAGCATCCGCTTTATAGGCGCCACATAAAACCAGAGCTGCCAGTGGATCATGGCTGCCGGAAAATCTCGGCTCGTCCAATTTGTATAGGGCGATATCGGCTTTTTTGCCTACGGCCAGCTCGCCGATATCGTTGCGATTTAATACTTGTGCCGAACCTTTGGTAGCCAGTTCCAATGCGTCGTAGTGGGTGAACTCATCGGCTTCGTAACGTAAGCGTTGAATGAGCAGCGCTTGTCGAATTTCTTGCATTAAATTGCTGTGGTCATTACTGGCACTGCCATCCACACCCAAACCCATGCGCACACCAGCGGCTTTTAATTCATTGGTGCGACAAATGCCAGAGGCTAATACCATGTTGGAGCTAGGGCAGTGAGTGATGCCCACCTTTGCTTGGCCCAAGCGTGTTACTTCGTCATCATTAAAATGAATGCCATGGGCGAGCCAGGTGCGCTCGTGCATCCAGCCCACACTTTCTAAATAATCCAGTGGACGCTGGCCAAACATTTTTAAGCAAAAATTATTTTCGTCTTCGGTTTCTGCCAAGTGAGTATGTAAATTCACATTATATTGTTTGGCCAGTTGTGCGCTGCTTTTCATTAAATCTGTGGTGACAGAAAATGGTGAGCATGGCGCCAGTGCAATTTCGACTAGGTCATCTTGTTGGTGGTAGCGTTTAATTAAACGCTCGCTGTCATCCATGATCACTTGTTCATCTTGCACCACAGATTGAGGCGGTAAGCCGCCTTGGTCTTGCCCTAAGCTCATACTGCCGCGTGTAAACGTTGCGCGCATGCCTAAGCGACGCGCCGCTTCCACTTGTGTATCAATTGCATGAGTTAAGGTCTGCGGAAATAAATAATGATGATCGCTAACTGTGGTGCAGCCGCTTAATAATAATTCCACCATGGCTAATTCGGTTGCCAGAGCATGTTGTTCTGGTGTCAGGCCTGCCCAAATGGGATACAGGGTTTGCAGCCAAGGGAATAATTTTTTATTGAGGGCCGGAGGGCACGCCCGTGTAAGTGTTTGATAAAAATGATGATGAGTATTCACAAGCCCCGGCATGATGACATGCGCACGAGCATCAAACACATCATAGATTTCGCATTGTGGTGTTTCACCAGCTGCTAGACATTCTGTGATGATGCCATTTTCAACAACGATGCCATTGGCAATGTGTTCATGTTGGTGAGCGTGTCCGCTGAATGCGGCAAGGGGAGATTGAATCCAGAGTGGTTTGGCTTGCATGTCGTATTCCTAAAAAAAGCGTGCATGCTTGAGTAACGCGCAGTCATGCACCAAATGAATTTGGAACATGGCAGTGACTTGCGTGTTAATCTGCCAAGGGCGCCATCATACCACTGCTTTTGCAAAACGCCACCGCGCTCAGCTAAAACCCAACCCTTAAAAGTGTTACAGAGCTTCTCAAAAAAGTGTGTCGATTTGGTGCGCTTTGCTTTGATGTGGTGCGTCTGTTCTAGTTAATTCAGGACAAATCTTCTCGCGAGCCCAGTTATTTATTAAAACTGACCAGTTGGTCATATTTTTGCATGGAAGCCCCATTACAAAAAAATATAAATGGAGAGCAGCATGCAACCCTCAGGTGAATTACTTTACGGCTTAAATGATAAGCCTCCAGTGGGTCCAACTTTGTTGGCCGCTTTGCAACACGTTTTGGCCAGTTTTGTGGGCATCATTACGCCTACTTTGATTATCGGTGGCGTGCTGGGTTTAGGCAGTGAGATTCCTTACTTAATTAGCATGGCGCTTTTGGTATCCGGTGTCGGCACATTCATTCAAGCAAAAACCATCGGTCCAATTGGATCTGGACTGGTTGCCCTGCAAGGGACCAGTTTTGCATTTTTGAGTTCGATTCTGGCGGCAGGCTTCATCGCCAAAGGAAAAGGAGGCGGTCCTGAAGAAATTTTAAGTTTGATCTTTGGTGTGTGCTGCTTGGGTGCATTCATCGAAATCTTTCTAAGTCGAATTTTACATAAATTGAAATTCTTCATTAACCCTTTGGTGACGGGGATTGTGATTACAACGATCGGCTTTTACTTAATTAAAGTGGGTATGACGGATTTAGCCGGTGGTTTTAAGGCGGCTGATTTCGGTAGCTTTGCAAATCTGGGCTTGGGTTTAGGCGTCTTGACCTTGATTGTGATTTTGAATCAATCAAAAAATATTTATTTGCGCAGCGGTGCCATTTTCTTTGGTTTGATGGCCGGTTTCATTGCGGCGATCTTTTTAGGTAAAGTGGATTTTTCAGGTTTGAGTAGTGTGAGTCTTTTTACGCTTCCAATTCCGTTCAAGTACGGTATGTCATTTGATATGGCGGCGTTTATTCCGGTAGCGTTAATCTACTTGATTACGGCTATTGAAAGTTCGGGTGATTTAACTGCCACATCCATGGTATCGAAAGAACCCATTACCGGCCCTGTTTATGTGAAGCGTATAAAAAATGGTGTGCTTGGTGATGGTGTGAATTCATTGATTGCAGCGGTGATGTGTACCTTTCCGAATACCACATTTAGCCAAAACAACGGTGTGATTCAGTTGACGGGTATGGCGTCTCGCTATGTGGCGTTATGGACGGCTGGGATGTTAATTATATTGGGTTTATTTCCTGTGATTGGTGCCATTTTCCAACAACTTCCTAAGCCTGTATTAGGTGGTGCGACCTTGGTTATGTTTGGCACGGTTGCGGCAGCGGGTATTCGTATTTTGGCAAGTTTAGAACTGGATCGTCGTACCATGCTTATTATGGCGGTGTCATTTGGTTTAGGTTTGGGTGTGGCCATGGTGCCAGATGTTTTAAAAGAAATGCCTAAACTGGTTCAAAATATTTTTGGCTCCGCTGTGACAACGTGTGGCTTAACGGCCATTATCTTGAACTTATGCTTGCCAAGTTTGCAGAGTACTTCTGATGTTGCAAAGAGCGAGGCCGTTGAGGCGGCCAAAGAAGCGGCGTAAACCAGTGCTTTAAAACAAAAAAAGCCCAGCACATGCTGGGCTTTTTTATGAAAGGCGAATTATTTACGCACGCCTTCAATGTTTAAAATCAACTCAACTTTCTCAGATGCTGGGCCAAGATTAAAGTTAATGTTGTAGTCTTTAAGGGCAATTTCAGTTTTGCCTTCAAAGCCACGACGGAAACCACCCCAAGGATCACTACCGGCGCCAATTTCTTCTGCTTCGATAACGATGTTTTTAGTCACACCATTTAAGGTGAATTGGCCGTGAATGTTGGCTTCGCCTTTTTCGTCACTGACGATTTTCGTACTTTTGAATGTAGCGGTTGGGTATTTGCTGACATTTAAGAAATCGCCACTGCGTAAGTGCTTATCACGTTCTGCATGGTTAGAGTCGACGCTGGCGGTTTTAATGCTCACATTGACACTGGATTTTTCTGGGTTCTTTTCATCGTAAGTGAATTCACCTTCGAAATCGTTAAAGCGACCTTTTAACCAGCTATAACCTAGGTGTTTGATTTTAAATTCGATGAAAGCGTGCATGCCTTTAGTGTCAATGACATAGTTTTCCGCTGCAAATGCTTGTGTGCTTAAGGATAAAACTAGGCCTGCGCCAAGTGCTTTGATTGTGTTTTTCATGTGTAACTCCTTGTGTTGGATCGTTGGTTTAAAAAGGGATCAGTTCGTTGAACTGAGATTTAAAGCATTCGTTTAAGGGTGTCGTCTTTATCGATGAGATGATGTTTGATGGCGCCGAGTACATGCAGTGCGACCACTGCCATTAAAATATAGGCGCCCCACTCATGAATTTCCCCTGCAATGTCTTCTTGGTTTTCAAAAGGGGTGAATAAAACTGGCATGGTAAACGTGCCTAAAATATCTATGCCGCGATTATCAGCGGTTGCAATTAGGTAGCCACTGGCAATGATTAAGAAAATTCCTAGATATAAAACCCAATGGGTGATGTGGGCTAATTTCACTTCCCAAGGCTGATGATGGGCAGAAGGTTCTGGTGTCTTCGCTTTAAAGCGCCATACAATTCGGCCAATCATAATAAATAAAAGTAAAACCCCAATTTGTTTGTGCCAATCAGGAGCGGTTTGATACCAAGCATCGTAATAGCCCAAGGTGCGCATCCACACCCCCATGGCAAATAATCCTAAAATCAGAATCGCGCTGATCCAGTGGAACAGTTTTTGTGAACGACGATATTGATTCATGAATTTAACCTGCGGTAAAAACGAGTATTAAGAGTATATGCACAAATATCGATAATAAATCGCAAAAATTAGCTAGGTTTGATTAGCTTTTTCGATCAATGTTCCGTAACGGCTTGTTTATATCCGAATGTCCTCTGTGGATAACCTGCCGTCCCAAATTGCAACTGGGTTTTTATTGGCGAAAGCGCATAATGATTTCATAACAATGAGAGGAGAGCCCCATGTCAGAAGAAACTCGCATTAGCAGCTTTAAAGAGTTTTACCCCTTCTATCTAGCTGAGCACAGTAATAAGACTTGCCGTGTATTGCATTACATCGGCAGCTCATTGGTCATTGCCTTGTTGGTGTATGCGCTTGCAACGTCCCAATACACTTTGTTGTGGTTGTTGCCTGTTGTGGGTTATGGCTTTGCTTGGGTGGGACACTTTTTTTATGAGCATAACAAGCCGGCTACCTTTAAGTATCCGCTTTATAGTTTTATCTCCGATTGGGTGATGCTGGCGCAAGCCATAACGGGCACCTTGCCTAAAGAGCATTTTCGCTCAGAAAGCCAAACCTCTGCCCACTAATAAAAAAGGCCTCATTGAGAGGCCTTTTTTATGTGCGATGTATTTCGGTTATTACTGTGTATCCGCTGTTTGTTGCATTCCGTTTTCACTGACTTTTTGCGCAATGGCGCGAAATGCAGCTACCGCTAAATCCTTGCTCTCGTAATCGTTCTCCATGAATTCGCGATGAGCACTGTTCTTCACAATCACCACGTCATGTTTGCGATCGATAAAGATGTATTGGCCATAAATACCTATGGCTAGGAACTCTTGATCCGGATTCTCAGGAAGCCACCATTGGTAGCCGTAACCAAAATTGGTGGTAGCGGTATCGCGCTTGCCTGGCATTAAATGCGGCGCATCGGGAGTGATGCTGTCTTCGATCCATTTAGCCGGTACGATTTGTTCGCCGTTATACTGGCCTCCATCACGATACAGCATACCCATGCGCGCGTAGTCACGGCTGATCATATTTAAGCCGCCCAATACCATGGGCTCACCTGTACTGTCTGTAATGTAGTATGCGTCTTGTTCTGTACCCAACTTACTCCACAGCTTCTCTTGCATGTACTCCATGATGGTTTTACCCGTTGCTGCGCGTAATACCATGCCAATGACGTGAGTATCGATGCTTACGTAATGCATGAAGGTGCCTTGCTCGTGTTGCGGGTCTTGGTTGAGTGAAGCTGCAAATTCATCGAAGCTGCCACCTAGCGCCATGACGCGGCCAAAGCGGTTAATGTCACTATTGAAGTCGCCGTAGTCTTCATCAAAGTACACACCGCTGCTCATTTGTAAGACGTTTTTGATGCTAATGCCGTCATAACCCGATCCGATCAGGCTGGGCACATAATCGGTCACAGGGGCATTCAGGTCTTTGATGTAACCTTCTTCGACAGCGATGCCGAATAGGGCACTTAAGAAGGATTTAGCCATGGACCAAGAAATGCGTTTATCCAGTGGTGTTGTGCCTTGGAAATAGTCTTCAAATAGCAGGTCTTCGCCCTTAATTACCACAAGGGCCGTTGTGCTGGAGTCTGTGAGCCATTCGCTCAAATCGCGTTTGTCACCCTTGTATTCGAAGGATTCTGGTAGTGACCTAGGTGTTGAATTAAGTGAGCGCACACTATCGGTGGATTTAAGGGTTTTGATAGGGGCAACATCATCCATGTGGGAGAAATGCTCAACGATCACATCCTTATTAAACAGGGTAACCGTATGGTAAAGCTGACGAATTTCAGTGTGGAAAATGGCACCGCCCACACCGGCGATGACCACGGCAGCACCCAGTGTGCGGCCAAGCGTTTTTGCTAAAGACATATTTCACCTATTGTTTTTATTGTGCTGCGCCAGCTTACCCCATAATCCCAAGAGGGCAATGGCAAATGCGGCATTTAGGGTGTGCTATTTAGGCCAGTGCAGAGTATTTTGTTACAGGTTAAGAGGCCGCCGAATCCCTTGAGTTTACTTGCATCTTGGTGTTTTTTTGTGCATAATGCGCGGCCCTATTTTGGCTGTGTAGTGGAAATAGGACTCCTTGCCTTTTGCTGGCTATCCAGACTTGAGGCTATTAACCCATAAGGAGCATTTATATGCGTCATTACGAAATCGTATTTCTGGTTCACCCAGATCAAAGCGAACAAGTACCTTCTATGATCGAGCGTTACACTGGCTCTATCAAAGAAACAGGTGGTCAAATCCACCGTCTTGAAGACTGGGGTCGTCGTCACTTGGCTTACCCAATCCAAAAGATCCACAAAGCACACTATGTTCTTATGAACATCGAATGCGACAACGAAACTCTAACTGAGCTAAACAACACTTTCCGTTTCAACGATGCAGTTATCCGTAGCATGGTTGTACGTACTAAAGATGCTGTTACTGGCGATTCTCCTATTAAAGCTGCTGAAAGCCGTCAAGACCGTCGTGACGATCGTCCACGTCGTGAAGATGCTGAAGAAGCTGAACTAGAAACAGTTGACTCTGCAGATGATGCAGACGACGCTGAAGAATAATTGGAGGATATAATATGTCTCGTTTTTTCCGTCGTCGTAAATTCTGCCGTTTCTCTGCCGAAGGCGTAGCTGAGATCGATTACAAAGATCTAGATACTCTAAAAGGCTACATCACTGAAACTGGCAAGATCGTTCCTAGCCGTATCACTGGTACTAAAGCTAAGTATCAGCGTCAGCTAGCTACTGCGATCAAACGTGCTCGTTACGTAGCTCTACTTCCATACACTGATTCTCACAAGTAATCGGTAAGCGCTGTTATGGGAGCCATTGCACGCTTTAGTATGCAAGGACCTCGTCAGGCAGCGCTGATGGCAGTATTGTTCGCAGCGATTCCACTCATGTATTGGGTGAGCGCTGCGGTTGTGGCCTTGGTGATTTTACGCCAAGGCCTCAACCAAGGTTTTAGTATTTTGTTGGCGGCGTTATTACCTGGTGTTATCTGGTATGCCACTCAACAAGACATCACCGTATTTGTGGTGGTTTTAGGCAGTGCCGTTATGGCTGCTGTGTTGCGAGTAACAGCGTCACTGCCTAAAGCCATTTCAATTTCGATTTTAGCCGGCTTTGCCACGATTGCGTTATTGCCAGAACTTAGCCCACAGTGGTTTGGTATCTTGCAGCAAGGCGCAGAGGAATACGGCAAAGCGTTAGAGAGTCGAATGGACTTGGCGGTTGCGAAGCAATTTCAGCCGTGGATTTTACCCATGTTGTTGGGTGGTATTTCGGCCATGTTGCAGTTATTCGCGATTGCAGGATTGCTCCTTGGTCGTGCTTGGCAAGCCAAGCTGTTTAATCCTGGTGGCTTCCAGCAAGAGTTTCATCGCCTGCGCTTGCCATATTGGTATGTGTTATTTGCGTTGGCGGTATTTTTATTTGGTGCATCGGACCCTAGTTGGGTGAGTTCGATGCCAGTGATTCTGATGCCTTTGTTTATCATGGGTATTAGTTTGGTTCATGGTGTCATAGCCATGGGGCGGTTAAGTTCGCAATGGTTGATGGGTTTCTACATTAGCTTTTTGTTCTTTCTGCCATATATGTACGCGTTACTAATTTTAGTGGCCTTACTGGATACGTTATTTAACTTCCGTAAGCGACTAAATGACACGGCATAACACGGGACTCATTTGAGTCATCATTAATAAGACGCAAGTCTTGCCCTGTAAGGTGTTTAAAAATGGAAGTAATTCTATTAGAAAAAGTTGCAAAATTAGGTGCACTTGGCGACAAAGTAACTGTTAAATCAGGTTACGGTCGTAATTTCCTAATTCCTCAAAAGAAAGCGGTTCCAGCAACAGCTGCTAACCTTGAGTCTTTTGAAGCTCGTCGTGCTGAACTTGAAAAAGAAGCCGCTGAGAAACTAGCGAACGCTGAAAAACGCGCTGAACAGCTTAAAGAACTTGAGCTAACTCTAGCGGTTAAAGCGGGCGACGAAGGTAAGCTATTCGGTTCTATCGGTACTCGTGACCTAGCTGACCTAATCAGCTCTACTGGCATCGAAGCGAACAAGTCTGAGATCCGTCTACCTAACGGTCCTCTACGTACAACTGGTACTTTCGAGATCACTCTACAAGTACACGCTGATGTGACCACTTCTCTGACTGTACACGTAGTACCAGAAGAGTAATTGTTTAGAGAAAAGCAGCGCTTTTCTTATCTAAATAATTGAAAAAGCCCTGATGTGAAAGCATCGGGGCTTTTTTATGCCTAGCGGGTGGAGCCATGCCCTAATGTGCCTAGTAATTTTTGATAAAAAAGGGCAAACTAACTCGCTGTTTTATTTATGAATTCATATTAAGCGGTTAATAAATATCCAATGGATCAACAAGTCGAAAATTTGAAGATGCCACCGAACTCAGCGGATGCCGAGCAGTCGGTTATTGGCGGCTTGATGTTGGATAATCGCGCGTTTGAAGTGGTATCTGAACGTTTACAAACCGATGATTTTTATCGTCACTCCCACCGTTTAATTTATCAAGTGATCTGCACCCTTGCAGAAAAAGAAAAGCCATTTGATGTTTTAACGTTAAGTGATGAGTTAGAAGGCTTAGAAGAGCTAGAAAATATTGGCGGCCTTGCCTACCTTTCTGATTTAGTAGAGCGCACACCTTCTGCGGCGAATATTGCCGCCTACGCTGATATTGTAAAAGAAAAAGCCCTATTAAGGCGTCTAGCGGAAGCGGCCACGGATATTGCGGACAGCGCCTACAGTAACAAGGGGCAAGACCCATTAGATTTGATCAGTGATGCAGAAAAACGCATCGCCGAAGTGGCAGAAGGGGGCGGTAAAAAAGATTCTGGCCCTGAACACGTGAACCCCATTATGTCTCGTACCCTTGAAAAGATCGAAGAGCTTTTCAATATGGAAGACGGCTTAACCGGTTTAACCACGGGCTTTACCGATTTAGACAAGCGCACCAATGGTTTCCAAACCGCTGACTTGGTGATTGTGGCGGGTCGTCCTTCCATGGGTAAAACCACCTTTGCAATGAACTTGTGTGAAAACGCCTTGTTAGCCACCAGTCGTCCGGTTCTAGTATTCAGCATGGAGATGCCGAAAGAAGCTATCTTGATGCGTATGTATTCATCAGTAGGCCGCATCCCATCTGGTAAGTTACGTAGCGGTAAGTTGGACGAAGAGGATTGGCCAAAGCTGACCTCAGCATTCAATATGCTGAAAGATAAACCCTTATATGTGGACGACACGCCAGCGCTCACCCCACAAGAAATGCGCGCTCGTTGTCGTCGTGTGTATCGTGAAAATAATAACGATCTTGCATTGGTGATGGTGGATTACCTTCAGCTAATGCAAGTGGCGGGTAAGAGTGAAGGTCGTACTCAAGAGATTTCCGAAATTTCACGCTCCCTAAAAGCCATCGCAAAAGAATTTGGTTGCCCTGTGATTGCCCTTTCGCAGTTAAACCGCTCGTTAGAACAACGTCCAAATAAACGCCCTGTTATGTCGGATTTGCGTGAATCGGGCGCCATCGAGCAGGATGCGGATATCATCGCGTTTATCTATCGTGACGAAGTGTATAACGAAGACTCACCGGATAAAGGCATTGGTGAAATTATTATCGGTAAACACCGTAACGGTGAGATCGGCACCGACCGTTTAGCCTTTATCGGTAAATACACCCGCTTTGAAAACCTCGCCCCAGGATTTTATGAAGGGCGCGAGTTTGATGACGAATAATCAATAAACCTCATATTTAAAATTCAAATTATAAAAATAAAAAATATAAAGGACTATTCATGCTACTTCGTGCTTTTCTCTTAATGCTCTTTTCTTCGTCTGTTTGGTCTGCAGGCATTACTATCGATGTTGATTTGCAGATGACGATTGACGCGATCAAATACTTTGATGAAAAAGATGAAATAGAAGACGTCACTTTATATGCATCTTTTGATATTGCCGAAGAATGTCCTGAGCCATTGGCCAATGACCAGCAACTGGCCGTTAATGATAACGATAGCGCTCTAGAAGGTTTTTTACGCTCTGCAGGATTTATATTAAACACAGAAAAAGCTTTTTTTGATGGGTCAAATCTTAATAACTTTGAATTCCATCAAGATGGAACGTGGACAGCTTATGATGATATTAATCAAAAATTAGTTCGGAATTGGGATGAGGATTGTCCGCACGTTCCAAGAACCATTGAATTTAATAGTAACTACGAGAATATTCACACAGTAGGCATAGTAAAAGAGCTTGGTATGGCTTATTTTAATAGCGATACTGATGGTGATGTATTTGAGTTAGATGAGAATGGCTTAACTTGGTTAGATGAAAAACCAGAAGGAGAGATAAAAGATTTAATATGGGTTGAGGATACGTTATTTGCTCATGTAGTAGGAGGAACGAATACTGGCATCTGGCAAGTAAAGCCACAATGGCAAAAGAAAATGAATACATCATTAAATGCAGCCGTAGATGTTATCAAGACTGAGTCAGGATTAATGGGGATGTCAAAAGAGTCTTCACTTGAGGTTCAGTGGCTTGAGCATACAAAAGGTCATACTTATACGTTTCATGCAAGCGGCGTTGAAGGATACTATACCCATCCATTTGAGAATGGTACTGTATTAGTCGCAGAGTCTCAAAATAACTGGAAATTTCAGTGGATAAAGTTTGGTGAAAAGGAACAAATAGTTACTTTCTCGAAGCCAGTTCATAATCTGATTGCATGTGAAAGTAACGATAAATACTTATTTTGTTTTGATAAACGAGACTCTGGCGAGATTTTCGTTTGGAGGTTGATGATTCCTTTATTTGGCTTTCCTAAGTTTGTATTAGATTCACGGTTTATGGCGGAAAAACTTAACGAAGATACAAAAATATTGGCTATTCAAGTGTCAAACACTCATCGTTTACTTACGATTCAAAATGGAGAGGAGATAGGACTGCTAAAAATAGACAGTACTGAAAGTACTTACCTTTCAATTAATGAGTTAGCTATTTTTAGTGCTCTGTCCTTTACAAAATATGCCTATGTGTATTTGAGTAATTCGCAATTAAACATATTAAGTGTTGATCAGCCGTTAGTATCTCCGTTTTTACCATATCTGGTCTCGCAATCTGAGGTATTTAAAGAGATTGAGGATCTCGAAGGAGAAAATGAAGTAGAGGTTGAGCCAGAAGAGCCTGCTGAGGAAGAATTCGAAGAGCGTGAAGAAGCTGGCGGTGATGAATTTGTACCGCCTCCTCGTGCAGAAATTAGTGGTGCCTTTTCAATGTATTATCTTTTTGCCCTTTCTCTATTGTTATTGACGTTACCACGCCGTCGCCTATAAATAAAAAACGGGAGCTAGTCTCCCGTTTTTTATTATGCTCGCAATATTTGATTAAGCTTTACTGCGCATAATCCCTTCGCACTGAATCACTTTAAAGCCATTCTCTTTGGCAACGGTGGTCACTCCTTTAAAGTGCTCACGTAAAATCACCTCATAATTTAAAAATTCATTGGCGACAATGAGTAGTTTACCGCTAAGCTTTAAATAATCTTTAGCTTGTCTTAAAAAGGTTTCGGTGACGTTGTAATCGGTTTTGATGCCTTGATGAAAAGGTGGATTGCTGACAATCCAGTTGTAGCGATCTTGAATTTCACTAAAGCCATCGCTGGCAAACGCTTCTGTGTATTCGATGCGATTGTCTTCAATGTTGGTTTGTGCGCTTTTAACCGCAAGAAAATCATCGTCAATGAGTTCCAATTCTTCGTATTCACGGTTTTGGCTGATGTAGCTGGCTATGGTGCCGGTACCGCAACCGAAGTCTAAAATACGGCCTTTTATTTTTCGCGGTAAGTATTTCAATAAAACTTGCGTGCCTTTATCCAGTTTTTCTTGGCTAAACACCCCTGGTAATGAACGCAGAGACAAGCCGTGTTCATTTTCATGTTGGATAAAATAACGATTAAGATCAAATTCAGTTTTACGCAGTGGTATTTGCGCGCATACGATGGCTGAGTGTTTACCCATGGCCATTTTTTCAATGTGTTCGAAATCGTCTTTTAGGTTTTTATTGAGGCTTTTAATGCCCCCTTTGTTTTCACCAACAAACCAAATTTGGCCATCTGCACTCAACGCGCTCATGGCGAAATCTAGCACGTATTGTAAGCGCGCTTTAGCTTTGGGTAGGTAAATAACGACGTGCTTGTATTCGTTGGTTAAGGGCGCACAAATATCTTGGCATGCGAAGCCACGTTCCTGGAAGCCTTGCTGAACCGCAAAACTAAAACTGGCGATGTGCCATTGGGTTTGCTCCAGTTCGAATGCGAGGTCATCTCGTGGTGGGTTAATGAGAAGCGCGTTTTCAGGGAGGTCTTGTTGCAGCAACAGCTGACTAGGTAGGGATAGGCTCATGGGTCATCACATTATTTACAATGTGGGTATTGTAGTGAAAGTGGCCCATGACGGCCAGAATTACAGAGTAAACCGCTGGATTACTCTGTAAGTAACTCAAGTTTAGAACTGATAAACGGCGTTCAACTGATAGGACTGAGTCAAATCTTTGTTGATGTACTCTAAACGAATCACAGCTTGTGGGTGCACTTGAACTTGAGCCCCGAAGCCCATTAGAAGACCATCATCACCACCTAGCCCATAGCCTAAACGGGCAACACCGGTCAGTTTATTGTGAATTTCAGGTAGGTGCTTGCTGGCAACCGCAGCTGCCCAGATGCCGTCAGCATCTTCGCCAGAACCATCATAAAATTCACCGGTTTGAATAATTCCAGCTTCTGCCGCGATATCGATGCCGCTGCGCTGACCGTATTCGTAACCAGCAAATACTTGGAAACCGCTGGTCTTGCCATCCACACTGCCCATGGATGAACCATCAATGCGGTTGTGGTTAAAACCTGCACCGACATACAGTTTTTTAATATCCACATTGGCTTGGGCTTGGTTTTCTTGTGCTAAGGCGCAGTGACCAAAACATAGGGTGACAATGCTTAACGCGCTGATAAATAATTTCATGGGACTTCCTTTTATGTTTAACGGCGCGCAGTTTACCGAGTCTATTGTCATGTGCAAAGGGGACAAACTGGATTTTGCCACAGGGTTAAAATTTTATAGTAATTGCAAAGGGTGCTCTTGCAGTGCAGAAAACTGTTCGCGCAAGTTGAGAATTTCCTCGGACCAATAACGAGGTGTGTTAAACCAAGAGAACGCCATTTTGAAAGCGGGATCTTCCCAGCGTCTAGCCAACCAAGCGCTGTAATGCATTAAGCGCATAGTGCGTAGCACTTCGATAAGTGGTAACTGATCCGCAGGAAAAGGTAAAAAAGTTTCATAGCCGCGGGCCATGGCGGCTAGCTGCGCTTGCATTTGATCGCGCTCGCCGTGTAATAGCATCCACATATCTTGGATGCGCGGGGCCTTAATGCAATCATCTAAATCGAGCATATAGGGCTGATTGTCATACCAAATTAAATTGCTGGCGTGTAAATCGCCATGCACCAATTGCAGTTTTGGCTGTTGCCATTTTTCATCGATGAGTTGGCAAATATCTCGGCTCAAACTTTCATAGGCGGGTAATAAGCTGTCATCAATGAACTGGTTTTCCAGTAAATAGGCGCGGCTTTCATGGGCAAATTTTTGCGGGGTCATCTCTCCGCGATGATCGCATTCAACCGCATTGGCGGTTTGGTGTAAGCGCGCGATGAGGCGCCCCATTTGCTCGAAATCATCCAGTTGCTCTATGTGCCCGCTGTGTCCACCTTGCTTGGGGAAAATGGCCACATAGAAGCCCTCATATTCGAATAAGCTTTCCCCTTCGATGACCATGGGGGCGACGACAGGTAGCTCGTCTTCTTGGGCAAATAGGCTGAACTCATGCTCTTGCAAGATAGTCTCGCGGCTCCAGCGCCCAGGGCGATAGAATTTAGCCACGATGTCTTTTTGCTCTTCAATTCCCACTTGGTACACCCGGTTTTCATAGCTGTTCAGTGCTAGTTGATGTCCGCTGGTGAGCCAACCTAGAGGCGCGATGATGGCATCGATGGCGTTTAAGACGGTATCAGGGGTGAGTTGTTCGTAAGGGTGTGACATGAAGAAATGGCCAAAATAACGTGGAGGCAGTGTACTGATTTTTAGCCGTATCAGCGAGGGTTATCACGGGTGAATTTTAACTGAGGGGCGTGCGTGCTAAGCACCCAAGGATCACGCTTTTGGCGCCCAAACGTTTAAGCTCCAGGGCGGCGGCATGGGCGGTGGCCCCTGTGGTCAGCACATCATCTACTAGCAATAGGTTTAACCCCTTGAGTGATGGGCTCTGGCCTGTTGGCGCAAAGGCTTTACGCATATTGCGTTGACGCTGAGGCTTGTCTAATCCTTGCTGGCTCTGAGTGGCTTTGCTGCGCTTGAGTCCATGGATAATGGGCACTTGAAGCTGTTTGGCCAGATGGCGACTAATGGTATGGGTTGGGCTGTGTCCACGGCGCAACAGCTTCAGCCAGTGATAAGGCAGAGGGATGATGGCATCAAAGTCATGCTGTGCAAGTAAATGGATAAGCTGAGATTCGATCTCTCGAAGTCCTTTGACCTTGGTGCTGTGTTTGATGTTATGGATGATTTGAGTGATGGGGCCTTTAAATAGATATGGGCAGCATACAGCATCAAATGCCGGCGGATGCTGTAGGCATACGCCGCACACCAAACCATGATGGTTAGGCTCTGCGCAGCGAGGACAATGCAGGCCAAGAGTGGGAAGAGTGTCTAAACAGGTGCTGCAAATGCAACGAGGGCTGATACTCAGGCAATAAATGCAGTGGTTGTTTATTGATCCTTTGTAAACCCTGATTATTTCGGTGGTTGACTGCTTCAAATAAGCCGCTAACATACGATTCAGACTTTAATGAATAAGGCCTTGAGCCTGCCACCGCCGATTTGATAAAGCCAGAGCTGATATAAAAAACTGGTAAGGAAGCATGATGAGCGCCACACAAGTACAAGAAATTCGCCATGATTGGCAGCGTGATGAAGTGCAGGCCCTGTTTGACCTGCCGTTTAATGATTTGTTGTTTCAAGCGCAAACGGTTCACCGCCAACACTTTAATCCAAACGAAGTGCAGGTGAGTACTTTGCTTTCCATCAAAACCGGTTCCTGTCCTGAAGATTGTAAATATTGTCCGCAATCGGCGCACTACAACACAGGTCTTGAAAAGCAGCGCTTAATGGAAGTGGAGGCGGTTTTGAAAAAAGCGGCCGAAGCCAAAGCCAAAGGCTCTAGCCGTTTCTGCATGGGCGCCGCCTGGAAAAACCCGAACAAACGCGACATGCCTTACGTACTGGAAATGGTTAAGGGTGTAAAAGCCATGGGCTTAGAAACCTGTATGACCCTTGGCATGCTTAACGAAGATCAAGCTCAAGAGTTGGCGGATGCGGGTTTGGATTATTACAACCACAACCTAGATACCAGTCCAGAGTTTTACGACAAAATTATCACCACTCGCACCTATGGTGATCGCCTAGATACTTTGCAACATGTACGCGATAGTGGCATGAAAATTTGTTCTGGTGGCATCGTGGGCATGGGTGAAAACCAGAATGATCGTATTGGTTTGCTCACTCAACTAGCTAACTTACCGGTACAACCAGAAAGTGTGCCGATCAATATGCTGGTGAAAGTGAAGGGCACCCCATTAGAAGACGTGAACGATCTTGATCCATTCGAATTCGTACGTTGTATTGCTGTGGCGCGTATTTTAATGCCGAAATCTCATGTGCGTTTGAGTGCCGGGCGTGAAGCCATGAGTGATGAAATGCAAGCTATGTGTTTCATGGCGGGCGCCAATTCTATTTTTTATGGCGAGTGTTTGCTTACCACGCCAAATCCAGAAGCCCACAAAGACATGCAGTTGTTTAAGCGTTTGGGTTTGCGCCCTGAGCAGGCCATAGTGGATCACGATGATGATTCACAAGCGAATGTACTCAGCAAGCAAATTCAGAAAAACGACAACGCTCAACCATTTTACGACGCCACTGTTTAAGGTCATTCACCACATGGGTTTGCCCTTGTGGTGTTAAATAAGAATTATGCCTTTTGATCTTCGTTCCGATTTAGATCAGCGTCGTGCTGACAATCTGTATCGTGCCACACAAGTCGCAAACAGCCCTCAAGCGCCTGTCATGACAATCAATGGTGCAGAATATTTAACGTTCTGCTCAAACGATTATTTGGGTTTGGCCAATCACCCTGAGCTAATCAAAGTATTTCAAGCCGCCGCCAATGAATATGGTGTAGGCAGTGGCGCCGCGCACTTGGTGAATGGGCATAGTTATTACCATCAAAAATTAGAAGAAGCATTAGCTGAGTTTACGGGTCGAGAGGCGGCGTTGTTATTCAGTACAGGTTACATGGCGAACCTGGGTGTGGTCACGGCATTATTAGATAAACAAGATGCGGTTTTTGAAGACAAGTGGAATCACGCATCATTATTGGATGCGGGTTTATTAAGCGGCGCTCGCTTTCAGCGCTACTTGCATAACGATATTCAAAATTTATCTTCGCGCTTAACTCGAAGTGAAGCACGGCGTAAGTTGATCGTGACAGATGGTGTGTTTTCCATGGACGGTGATTGCGCTGACTTAACTCAATTAAGCGAGCAAGCCAAACAACATGATGCTTGGCTCATGGTGGATGATGCCCATGGTTTAGGTGTGTTAGGTGAAAACGGGGCTGGACTGTGCGAAGCACAACAGCAAACTCAAGAGGGCGTGCAAATCTTAATGGGGACCTTAGGAAAAGGATTAGGTACCGCTGGCGCGTTTGTGGCGGGCAGCAAAGAATTGATCGAATATCTTACCAATTTTGCACGCCCCTATATTTATACCACAGCCATGCCCGCAGCCATTGCGGCTGCAACCTTGGCAAGTTTGCATATCGTAAAAAATGAACCTGAACGCCGTGAGCATTTACAAAATTTAATTAAGCGCTTTAAACATGGTGCGCAACAGCTCGGTTTAAACCTCATGCCGTCGGACACCTCCATTCAGCCTATTCTAGTGGGTGATGCACAAGTGGCGCTGAAAATGAGCGAGGCGCTGCGTCAGCAAGGCATAGTCGTGACGGCTATTCGTCCACCTACGGTTCCGGCTGGTACGGCACGTTTACGCGTGACGTTGTCCGCAGCCCATTCATTTCAACAGTTGGATCAATTATTACAAGCACTTGATCAGCTGAATAAAAATCCGGAGTTTCAGTAACATGTCGTTAGTTGTACATCGTTGGGGAGATCCTGCATTACCGGCTATTTTTTGTGTTCACGGATGGGCCAGTAATGCACAAGTGTTTAAACCGTTAGCCGATTTGTTTCATGAGCATTTTCACTTTGTAGCGGTGGATTTGCCAGGTTATGGCGAAAGTGAATATGCCACTGGTGATTATGACGCTGAAAAGCTCATTACCGATTTATTAGAAGTGGCACCAGATGATTGCGCTTGGTTAGGCTGGTCTTTAGGTGGCATGTTGGCTATTAAGGCAGCGTATACGCATCCTGATAAAGTCAGTACTGTCATGACTTTATGCAGTAATGCAAAATTCATTGCAGATAAAAAATTTAAGCACGCGGTTCCGCAACCTTTATTTAATGGCTTTATGGAGAGCATTGATGATGCTCGTACCACCCTGCGTCGCTTTGCCGCATTAACGGTCGTGGGCGAGCAGCACGACATGTTGCAGTCATTAAAGTGGTTGCAACAACACACTCAGGTGCCCGCTCCAGAAAGTGAAGTATTGAAAGCGTCTTTGCAATGTTTAGCTGAGTTAGATAATCAAGTGGCCATTAAAAATATGCAGCAGCCTTGTTTGCATATGCTAGCAACTGATGATGCGATTGTGCCCCATCAAGCCAGTCAGGTGTTGAATCAATTAAATGACAAGCACCTCACCAGTTTTGTGCCGAATGCCAGTCACGCCTGTTTAGTTACACAACCACAATTGGTGGCCAATGGGATCTTGACCTTCATGCAGGGTTTACAAAATGCATGATGTCATTGCCAAACAAGCGGTGGCCAAAAGCTTTAGTGATGCCGCACAAGATTATGATGCGTTTGCTCGCTTTCAGCATCACTTGGCAGAAACCTTATTAGCATTATGCCCGGATGATCAAAAGCAACAGGTTTTAGACTTAGGTTGTGGCACTGGATACTGTTTACCCTTGTTGAGTTTACGTTATCCAATTGCAAACATTTTGGGAGCAGACCTTGCACCTGGTATGTTGGCTTGGGCAAAGCAGCAACATCCAGAATTTAGCTATGCACTGGCGGATGCCGAGAATCTACCGTTTGCACACCAGCAATTCGATATGATTTTTTCAAATCTTGCAGTGCAATGGTGTGATGATTTTTCGCAGGTATTGGCACAGGCTTTTAAGTGTTTGAAACCAGGCGGACATTTTGTATTGAGTACTTTAGCCGATGGTACCTTGCAGGAATTAAAACAAGCATGGGCGAAAGTGGATCAGCATCAACATGTGAATCAATTTGACAGTGAAGATGCATTGCAGGACATGATTGCCACTAGCGGCTTTCAAGTGGAAGTGTGTGAAGTCAGTACTATGGTGGATTATCACCCAGATGTGCGCAGCTTGACAGATTCACTAAAGCGTATTGGTGCCCATAATATTACCGATGGTAGAGCACGTGGACTCACATCGCCAAAATCGGTTAAGCAATTTGTGCAGGCTATAGAAAACCACAGGCAAGAACAAGGGTTGCCTGCTAGTTATCGTGTTTTAAATTGCCGTTTGCTTAAACCTTTATAACGCAAAACATTCATAGAGATTCAGTCATGGTCAAACAACGATTTTTTATTACCGGAACCGACACCGATGCCGGAAAAACCATTTGTACATCCGCGTTATTATTAAAAGCCCAACAAGCCGGTTTAACCACGTTAGGATTAAAACCCGTGGCAGCTGGTTGTGAAGATCACGGTGAAGGCTTGCAAAATTCTGATGCTCTCATGCATATGCAATATAGCACAGAAAAACTGCCGTATATGCAGGTGAATCCAATTGCGTTGGAAGAACCCATTGCCCCACACATTGCGGCGCAACACATTCAAAAACCGTTAAGCGCACAACGCACAGTGGGTTTATTGCGTGGCGTGTTGATGATCAATAAAGCAAATTTTATTTGTATCGAAGGTGCGGGCGGTTGGCGTGTGCCACTTAATTTGAATGAAACCTTTGCCGATATTCCGAAAGAATTACAAACCCCTGTGATTATCGTAGTGGGAATGAAGTTGGGTTGTATCAATCATGCATTACTGACTTACGAGGCCATTAAGCGTGACGGGTTGGAAGTGGCTGGTTGGATCGCCAATCGTGTTGAGCCTGAGATGTTGGCGTATGAAGAGAATTTAGAAACCTTACAGGCCATGATTAAAGCGCCATTTTTAGGTGAAGTACCTCATCTTGCAAACATGGACATAGAAAAGGTAGCCGAAGCCCTTACTTTACCTGCATCGGCATAAAGAGTATGAATACAATGGCCAAGTACGATAACTTGGCCATTTTTATGTTTGCATCTATTTCGTCGGTAATCTTTTAAAGCGTATTTAGCACCCCAATAATTTCATCACTGGTTTTAAATACTTGATGAAATCTCACCACAAAGTTCTTATCAATGATGACGGTTGTTGCCATGGTGCCGTTAAAATAATTCTCTAACGTATCATTCACATCTGCCGCTACGGGAAAATCCGTATAGCCCAATGCTTGTTGTGCATCTTTTGCATATGCCACGGATTTTGAAATGTAATCCACAAAAATGATATCTACATCTGGATATTGAGTTTGAATGCGACTGCGTAATTGGCTCATATGACTGTCACAGACTGGACACCACATGGTGAAGTAGAGAATGACACCATCATGTGCCGTTAAGCGATTACTGAGTGTATCACTATAGTCATTCGTGAACGCAAACGATAAATCATCAATGACCTCACCTTCTTTAGAGCTGATTCCATGATGGATAGGATCATTGCTTGGCATCAAATCTTCTTCGCAGCCGCTCAAAAAAATCATGCTAGTGAATAACAGTATGAGAGTGAAGTTAGTAGACATGGCTAATCCCTAAATTAAGAATTTGGGTTTTAGGAATTTTTTTACCTTCCTCTGCTTGTGTGAAGCTTAATTTAAAAATCCAATCACGAACGGCATTGGAATAAGCTAGCGCAGTGGCGTAACTGATTTTCTCTAAACCACTGCCCACATCGGTGACACCATTGTATTTTGCATCTGCTTCCTTTAATTGGGTATGACTAAGGGTCATTGTGAGCATGGCAAGGTTGGGTAAAAACCAAGTGTAGGCGCCACTGAACGTGCTGGCTCGACGATCACCCAGTTGTTTATTGTAAGGTTGAGTGGCTAAACCATATTCTTGGTTAACTGGGCGCTCAAAGGTATAACCGTACTTACCTTGCCAGCTTAAACTAAACGGGTACACAGTTTTTTCTATGATCATATTGGCATCCAGTCGATAAAAGCCTAGGCCCGTAATATCAAAACTGCTGTCCACTCGATCACTATATGGGCTAACACCTGTAGGTAAGGTGAGGCTGGCGCCGAAATAAACACTGGGTTCTAAACTTTCCCAACCGTTAATTCGATACACACAGGTGACTTTTTCAAACGCTTCGTACCACACACTCACCTGAGTGTCGCCAATGGCTTGAACTGAGCTGTCCTCACCGCTATAACGATTTTGGTTATCCACCAGTGCACTGGCTACATTCATTTGCCATTGGTCTGCCAAACGATACGCATAAGAAATACTTAAGCGGCGCTGTAATAATTCACTGTCTTTTGGATCGGGTTGATAACGACCAGATTCAGTCCAAAAACCATCATAACGTTCTTGTGAAGCACTCAGATCCCACATGGCGTCGTTAAACTTGGGCAGAATAATGCCGGAGCTGGCGCCGCCGCCACAACAAGACGCAGCGCTAACTAATGGGCTGAAGAATGTGAAACATAAAATAATGAATGTGGAAAAAAAGCCAACCCCATACCCGTGATTAGCGGGTACTTCAGGGGTTGGCATATCCACTTGCTGAGTAGGATTCATAAATAAAATAACGAGAGATTAATGGGTTTTACATCATGGCCATTGGCATGCTGGATTCACTACTGAAAGTGAAACTGGCGTTATTGCCCTCTAATGTGCCGTCGCTGGTTTTTGTCGATCCACCAATGGATAAGCGCACTTCAACTACATCATTTTCATCGTTATTTAAATTCAGATTCATGGCTTGATACACGCCAGCTTGTTCTGAGTCTTCCATGGCTGTTTGCCAATTGCTTTCGTTTTCACAGGATTGGGAACACATTTCTACGACCACGGTGCCGATGCTTAATTCGTAATCCGTTGCAGCATTTAATACCGCACCGTCTGTGATGGGTTGATAATTCATGAGGGATTCGCGGGCCGCAACAAAGACGCTAAAAGCATTCATGTTGTTACTGACCATGCGCCCTAAATCAAATAAATAATAAGTGCGCGCTACTTCGGTATCCATGTGTGCAATCTGATCGTCTTCACCGCCTTTTAATTGCTTCACGTCGCTCATCATCATGTCCACGTCAATGGCATGGCTAGTAGTCGTGTTATTAAATGACACTTCCACAGACCAAGACCCCATGGCACCGGATGGCATGAGGAAATAAGCGGTTGTTGCAAACTGGCCATCAGTATCTAACTCACCAGTAGAGGTGCTTAGGGGGGTACTGTGGATCATGCCAGATGTCATGTTCATGATGGGAGTGATTTTGACGTCGCCGCTGGCTGGGTTGCCATCTTCATCTGTAATAGTGATTTGTAATTGCGCCACCCCTTTACTCACACTGCTTAATTCCACAGAGGTTTTATATTGGCTAGCTTCATCATCTGAGCCACAGGCGGTTAATACAAAAGGGATAGCGAATAAGGCGAGCAGCTTTTTCATGGTGATCCTTAACTTTTATGGTTAAGGGTATTTTATTTTTAAATGCCGCTAATGCCGATGCGACAAATTGTCGCACCTAAATATTCCATGAATATTGATGACGACTTGGGTTAAAACCGGGTCAAACCTGGGTAAAAGGCGGTTAATTTAGGGCTATTCAGTGGGCAATGTATTGAACCCATTGTGGGCTTTAGGCAAGTTTGAGGCGTGCAAAAAATAATAAAAATACCTTGTATTGGAGAAGCCCATGTCTCTTGTGCGCACCTGTGTCCGCATAACGGCTTTGATGATGTTGTCGTCATTGATGGCAGTTCAAGCCAATGAAACCAGCAAAGAAAATGGAACACTAGCGGTTCAACTCTCTACCTTTCATGAATTTAGAGGTCATTTCGTTTTGCCCTATCAAGACGCTGACCGTGTCGATATTCGTAGCAAAATGAGTGGCGCCTATGACGTGGCCATTCGCTTTATTTTGGATAAGGCGGAATTAGAAGCCCAATTTGACTTGGTCACTGAGTCCATGGTGCTAGACGGACACAACCATATCCTTAAAGACGATGAAAAGCAGTTACTGGGCAAAGCCAGTCAGGCATTGAGTCAATTTTTACAAAAAGAATACGACGAAGAATTTCCCGAACACAGCTTCCTTGCTGTGCAGATGTTGGCTTATTGGTCGAAGGCTCCAAAAGACTTCGCCATTGGTCGTCGAGAAATACACACCCGCTAGGGCAACTCAGCTGAGGACTCACTATGAAAATAATAAAACGAGTAATGGTATTAACGGCTTTTTTGATGGCATTTGCTTCAATGGCGCAAGCTGGAATCAGTAAGAATGAAGGCATTACCTGTGTGTCAAAAGGCAGCACAGTACGTGCGCAATTTGATGACAGCCGAGGGGATCATTCTAAAAATGTTTTAGTGGGGTCTAAAGCCGGCCCAAATTACGGCTGCATGGGTCGTTGTGGTGGTGATTGTGGCTGGGGTGCTCCAAGTGCTTGGACCAAAGACTGCATGGATCATGATCAGTGTTCTTGGGAAAACAAAAGCACTGGTGGTTCCAGTGACCCTAATTGCGGGGATGAATTTAATGAAGCGGCGGATGACTGGACGTTCGGTGTGATTCGCGGTTGTCGCGGTTAATGAGGCCTAGGCTCATCCTGTTGCAATGACAGGATGAGCCATTTCCTTAGAATTCTTCTATTTAATAGAAGAATTTCTTCTATCAACCTCCTCGCATTCTGCATGTTCATGGGTTCCTAGCCTTTGGTTATTAGCTGTATAATTATTAGTCAAAAGCAATATTAAAGTCCTTTGTCATAACGTTGTGACTCTGGCTTCGCTCTGTTTAAATTATGATCAGAGAGAAGTCATTTTAGGAGTAGGCTATGCAAGTGGGTGGATTAGGCGGTGCATTGAGTGCGGGTTTAGCCGGTATTCAAAAAGGCGAACAGCAAGTGACTCAAGCGGCGCAGGAAGTGGTATCAGCCACCACCGAACGTCCTGTCACCCAGACCCAAGATGTGGCTAAGGCATTAGTCGAAGAGAAAGAAGGGCAACGCCAAGTAGAAGCTTCTGCCAAAGTGGTGGAGGCGGCCGATCAAACCATTGGCAGCTTGGTGGATATTAAGGTTTAACGCTGAGTGAGAATGAGGCAATAACGTGAACGTGCAATTTGGTACTGGGTTTACCATCAGTCAGAACAACACAAGTACACAAGGCAGCGATGCCCGTACCGGTGTGGCTGTGCCTGTGGAATCCGAAGATCAAAGCACCACTAGTTTTATTCCGGTGCAAGAAGCCACCGAGGCGCCGCAATCTCGTCAAGAAGGGGCTGAGCAAGGAGTTGAGCAACGTCAGGCGGTTGAGCAGCGTCGTGCTCGCCAACAGCAGCAAGATATTCAAGCGCAACAACAGCGTGAGCGCAGAGCTGAACAAGATCAGCTTGATGCTCGCGCACAAGAGCAACAGCGACTCAGTCGCAATGAAGAGCAACAGAACCAACGAGGTGATGAGGCACTAGAAGATCGCACCCAAGAGGAGCAACAAGCGCAAGCCCGTCGTGAACAAGACGCACAGGAGCAGCGCCAGCTAGAAGCCGAGCAGCGGCAACTCCAGCAACTTGCGGAGCGTGATCGAGAAGTCAGAGCCCACGAACAGGCCCACCAATCAGTGGGGGGCCAGTACGCCGGCGCCATGAGCCTAGCCTATGAACGCGGTCCTGATGGGAAAAATTATGCGGTGGCGGGCGAAGTCCCCATCGACACTGGCAAAGTAGCTAACAACCCGCAGGCCACACTCGATAAAGCAGAAACCATCCGCAGAGCGGCATTGGCCCCGGCTGAACCATCCAGCCAAGATCGTCGAGTGGCAGCACAGGCTATACAAATGACGTTGGAAGCAAGGGCTGAAATACAGCAGCAACAACGAGAAGAGCAGCTGACGGAACAGGATGTCAGCGAAGAGCAATCTGAGAGTGAATCTTTAAGTGAAGAAGAGCGTCTCGATGCCGAACAAAAGGCGCAACAAGAGCAGCAACAGCGTGAGACAACTGAAAATGTTACTGCCGATTTACAAGAACTGAACGAGCGTATGGCTCGTATTCAAGCTCAGTTGGTGGAAGCCAGTCAGTTTGAGGATAAAATTAACTCAAAAGTGAATTTATTGGATGTGACCACCTAAACTTAAAATTCCAACATTTAAGTTAAGCTGAATGAAGACCAAGCCATGATTGCAAAATCATGGCTTTTCTTTTTCTGATGATTTTAGCGATTTTCTAATCGGTTATAGTCCAGCAGACCCGCATTAAGTGGATCGTTTTCTTTAAACCAGTTGTGAATATTATCACTAAATTGCCAAAATTGAGGATGGGTACGACGAACACCAAATCGATCCACCAACTGCTCATAATCTTTTTCGTTTTTTACTGCCTGAATGGCTAACGCAAAGCTTTTTTCGTCTTGATTCGTTTTAATGTGATAAAACGCCGAAGGGTAGGCGCCAACTATGCCAGGAACTAATGTCAGGTAGTCTTCTTCAGGTAATCGATTTTCTTCTTCGTACAAAAGGCCGGTCAAATTTGTATGGCCGCTATTACGAATAAGAGTAAATACTTGATCGAGTTTTTCAGCGTATACCAAGCTGATTTCAGGCATAAGTGTCGCCGCACGCCCTTTTATCTGATTGATTCCAGTGAAGGATGCAAACGCTTGACCTTCAGTAAGGTGACGCTTGTTCATGGCAGGCCATAAACGATGCTTCATCATAGGGTAGAGTTCATTGATAGGTTGTGAGGTTTTATAGTGAATACTCGGAGCCGAAATGGTGGATTGCTCGGAGTGAAATAAATGCGCTTTTACGCGATCACTGGTATCGCGATACCAATATTCTGTTAGTCGCTTACGTTCTTTTTCCGGTAATAGAGTCAGGAAATTACTTTCACCTTCCATGCGCAGAAAATCCATATACAAGCGAGTCATCAGTTGATGACCTATGTTGCCGTACACATCAAATTCTGCCACGAGTAAATAGTGTATGCGCTCTAATAGAGGGTAACTGATTAACCAAGCGGTTTTAGGTTGTTGTCCAACCCAGCCTTGTACCACGCTAGACGAATCAAAGTGTCGAAAAATGGTAAGAGCTGCATTTGGATTTTCGTTATGGCCATCCCAAATCAAGTTCAAATCTAAATTGGTTCTGGTTAATAGTTTTTCTTCTATGGCTTGTTTTTTGGCTTTTAAAAATTGATTGTGCAATAACGAGTATTTTAACCAATTCGTTGCAATGCCGGAGTTACTCTCATCTTCACCCGGTAAGCGCAGATTATCACTTTGCTCAGCAAGAAATTCGGATAGTGCGTTACTTTTCTGAAATTCTGGATTAACAAATGCGACCCAAAAATGATCATCAATGACATTCAAAGCCACCTGTCCGCGACAAACCGGACCTTTGATAAATCCTTGAATGATGAATTGTGCTTCTTCGAGCATAAAACGATAACGACTACCCACAGGCAGATCGTGGAAAGTAATGAACGGATTTGCAGCTACTTCTGGAGTATAAGCAGGCAGTTGTGTTACCTCATATTCTGGCTCAATAAATAGTTGCTTGATCCAATCCATACGTTCTTGGTTTAAGCGATAAGGCATGTGCACTTTTGCTACGATGCTGGCGTCATATCGCATTAAACGATAATAAAACGTGGAGACGTCAGGCTTATCATAAGGTCGGCGAGTGCTAATGGGTTGAATGGGTAAGCCCGGTGGTGTTTTTGATCGAATTAATTTGAAGTAATACTTGGGTATGCGCTTAGGCTCTAAACCTTTAAATAGCGGTGTATCGTCAAAATATAAGTTAGCCAGATAAATGTGTTCGTATACATAACGGCTGGTCAATTGATGTTTTTTATTTGTTTGGTTTAAAAAAGTTTCCCATTGTTGAATTTGATTTTGAATAGTATTTGGTAATTCTTCTGGCAAGCTCATGATGGCGCCCGCTTCTACCCAATGTTTGATAGCGTCATGTTCGCTGATGGATAACGCTGGTAAGGCGTAGGGCATTCCCCATAAAGGGTATGCGTCACTGAATGCGGCGTATTCTTTTGGCGTGGGGCAGACTTGTGGTCGATCCAGACCCAAGGAGAATTCACTGCCAAGAATTTTATCATTTGGTAATGGATGTTGTTGCTTTTGATTTAGGACGTGTAAAAGCAAGCTATTGTCGAGATTGGTGCGGGCCGATTGATTTTGTTCGTTAAGTACTGGGAAAAAGTGTTTTAAGCGCCACTGCTCTGTGGTTTGAGCATCTATACCTAAGCGGCTTGGTTCACTGGCCAGTATGCGCGTCCCGTTATAGACCAGCTCTTTACTAGCGCCTCGCATAATACCTTCAGCAGAAGAAAGTTTTAACTGGCAAGGGGTATCGTAACATCCGTGACATACAACGCAGCGATTTTCTAGGATAGGTTTGATTGCATTATTATAATGTTCGGCGGCTTCGTTATTGGCATCGACACGGCGATCGGTTAAAGCAACCGGACCATATTGCTCTAATAAGTCGCTACTAAAAATACCAACGCTGGCACAGCCAATTAATAAGAAGGGAATCCAAATAAGTTTAAACATGGGGGCGTTCTTTGAAAAACTCTAATTTTAACCATTCGCTTGGTTGGGGACAAACAATTGGTGTGTTTAATCTGGATGCTGCTCTTTGATCGCGAGCACTTCTTCTATGTTTTCATGTAAAATTTCCACCAGTTTTGGCTCGAATTGTTTACCTTTTTGGTTATCAATTTCCGCTAAAATGGCTTGAATATCCCAGGCTTCTTTGTAACAGCGTTTGCAACCTAGGGCGTCAAATACATCAGCAATGGCGGTGATCCTGCCTGCAATGTGTATGTCTTCTCCTTTGAGTTGATTAGGGTAGCCTGTGCCATCCCAGCGTTCATGGTGTTGTCCTGCGATAATGCTGCCCATCTGAATGACTTCGTTTTCATTGCTGTGCAGCAAATCGGCCCCTAGCTGTGCGTGACTTTGCATGATTTGCCATTCGTCCGGAGTGAATGATCCTGGCTTTTTCAAAATGTCATCAGGAATAGCAATTTTGCCCACATCATGCAGCGGGCTGGCTAATTTAATGATCTCAGCTTGTTTTTCATCCAACCCATATTTTAATGCAAACAAGTGTGAATAAAGTGCGACTCGGCGTACATGGGAGCCGGTTTCTTTGGAGCGTTGTTCGACTGCTTCTCCAAGTAAGTAAGCAAGCTCTCTTTGAGTGTCGAGTATTTCATCCTTGAGCAATAAATTTTCATAGGTTACAGCGACATTACTGGCATATATGTCCAGTAATTGTTTATCCATGTCATCTAGCTCACGTTCCATGGAGACAAACAATAAGTTTTCACTGCCAAGGCTGGTAGAGAAATAGCCGGTATAAGTATCACCATTGATATAGGATTTTTTTTTGCTTAGTGCGTATTCAAATGCAGAACGAACATGTTCGGGTAATTCGCTTTTGGTCTTTGTCTCAAACGCTTCCATCTGACCACTAACTGCGAGTACGCGGTAATTTTTATCTTCATTAAAGTCGTCATTTAAGCTAGTGCAATAAAAAATTGCGCCACTGAGATTTAATAGGTTACAAATTTGTTTGAGCACAGCTGAGGCAAACATTTTTAA
>JABXIK010000041.1 GCA_013373125.1 Gammaproteobacteria bacterium
ATCGCTAATCGCTCGCGAATGCTTTTGGCTATCGTCAACGGAATTCGAGCTGTGGTATCTGAACGCTTTGCGGTTGCAGTCAAGCTTAATTCGGCTGATTTCCAGCGAGGAGGCTTTAGTGCCGATGATGCAAAACAAGTGATCAGCATGCTTAATGAGTTGCGCGTTGATTTAGTGGAGATATCCGGTGGCAGTTATGAAGCCCCCGCCATGCACGGCACAGCTAGAGACGGACGCACCTTGGCACGAGAGGCGTATTTTTTGGAGTTTGCCAAAGACATTCAAGCCACTGCCAAAATGCCCATCATGGTGACAGGCGGAATTCGCCGCCGTGAGATTGCAGAGCAAGTAATCAATAGCAATATTCAAATGGTCGGCATGGGGACGGCTCTAGCCATTGCCCCAAACACGCCATTAGACTGGTTAGAAGGAAAGAACACTCAACCTAAACTCGCCCAAATTAAATGGAAAAATAAACCACTGGCGTCTTTGGCATACATGGCCGTTGTGAAATACCAACTCAGCAAACACAGTGTCTATGCCAAAGCAAAGCCCAATGTATCTCCTCTTTGGGCATTGATAATCGAGCGTCTGGATAACATCCTACTCAGTCGCGCTTATCGAAAACGCATGGCAAAACTTACACAATAAAAAAAACCCAGCAATGCTGGGCTTAGGCAAAGCACATCCTGTGCAATGTGTGCATCCTATACTTAGAGGGTTTTGTTACTGGAGTAACTCTGTGCTGGATGACAACCTCATCCACAAACGCACTCAGTTTAGTGCTGAGTGTCGCCTTTATGTTTAGCAATATCGTTTTTAATGAAACGATACACACCGCCGAAAAACGCAATTGTTAAGGCGACAATTATGAAACCTGAAATCACATATTCATCAATATACATGGTGTTACCTCCATGGGTTTAAATTGTTTACGATTTGATAATAGCTACCGATGGAAATAAAAAATTGACTCACATCAAGTGTGATTTGAGGTATGACATGAGGCGGGAGGAAAGCTGATACAGGTCAATTTTCAGAGCAGATTGGGCATTATTTATTTTGCTTTTCATTTTGTGCGGCCACCATGGAAGCCAGCTTTATAATTATTTGATCTTTAAACTTCTCTCGAATATCCGCATTTAATGCCCCCAATAATCGCCTATCCACCTTTAATAAGATGCACACTTCATTGGCGATGACATTGGTTGTTCTAGGCGTGTTTTGTATAAATGCAATTTCCCCAAAAAAATCCCCTGGGGCCACTTGAGCCAGCGGTTCTTCTCGGCCGTCCAGCACTACTCTGGCGGTACCACTTAGTAATATAAAGAAGGCCGTATCCAGTGTGTTCTGCTCAATGATGTATTCATCTTCTTGAGCCACATAAAACGCCGCTTCGGTATCGACAATTTTTTCTTTTTCAAACGAAGTAAATCCTTTAAAGAACGGCACTTTATTCAAGATAATCAGTATCTTACCTCGCCCCAATGTGGTGATCCTTTTCATAGGCCTCCCCAGATGATTCTTATCCACTCACATAAGCTTAGCTCAGCTCTGTGCTGGACGGGCGATTATTGCATTCACTGCTAGACTGAAGAGACAACAGGACGTTTCCGATACTTTTCTGGCTTTTAATATCATGAAGAAATTAACGCTAACTCTATTAGCTTTATTTTGCATAATAGCGGCCCTTACCAGCTATGCAGAAGATGCAGAAGAAAGTACGCCGACTAATCTCACCCCCGCTCAAACCGAACAAGCTCGCATGGATGCCTTAGCCGTACTCATTAAGCGCCAGCAATATCCACAAGCATATGAGCTAGCAAGTCGCATGCTGGATGCGAACGAAGGCCTACCAAAATTCGATTTTCAATACGGTATGGCAGCCGTTGAAAGCGGGCACTACGATCAAGCATTGTTTGCATTCGAGCGGCTCGTATTGGGTTTTCCTAATCAACCTCGCTATCGCTTAGAACTAGCTCGTACCCACTTTTATTTACGCAACTTGGTACGTGCCGAAGTGGAATTCAATAACGTGCTCAAACAAAACCCGCCTGAGCCCGTTAAGAAAAATGTATTACTCTTTTTAGATCGCATTGCCGAACTGAAACGCAGTGTGGAATCTAAATTCATGTTGGTTTTGGATGTAGGCGGCGGTTATGACAGTAACATTAACAGTGCCACCAGCGAAAAAGAATTGCCCAAAGAAGAGCTCATCTTCCCTGTGGACATTACTCTAGACGATGCCAGCCGTGAAACCGGCAGCGCCTACTGGAGTGCTCTTGCGCACATGCTATACATCGCGCCGCTCACCAAAACCAGTGCTCTAGATCTTCGCTTCGTTGCCTCTAATCGCAGTAATTCCGAAACCCCAATTTACGATCTCACCACTGCCATGGGTGAAGCCGGTTACAGCTTTTATACTGGCCCCGTGAAATGGCGAGGCGCCGGGCGCTATCAATACGTGCAACTGGATGGAGATGAGTTGTTAAACAGCCAATCACTTCTTGGCCAAGCAAATTGGATTTTAGGCGGCGGTGCCAACATCGGCTTTGGCGTGAATTATGGCACATCAATCTATCCAGAAGTGGATGATGGTGACATCACGCAACAACAGTTCAATCTTTCTTACGCCAGCGCCCCGAAAAAAGAAAATTGGAAGATCACCTTCATTTTCGGCACCGACAGCGCCGATGAATCCAGTAATGAACACAATGGAAAAAGCTATCAAGGCTTTACCTATCAAAGCACGTCTTTTACCAGTCAGCGCTCCAGTAGTTACTGGATGTTAAGTGTATTAAGCAGTGAATATGACGCCATCAATGCGGCTTTGTATAGCAAGTTACGCAAAGATCAAAATGCCACGTTTGGCATTGGCTGGCGTTATAACTTTAGTTCCAGTTTTAGTTTTCGAAACGATTACAGCTTTACCTATAACGACAGTTCGTTGGAAGCCAACACCTACCAAAGAGGCAAGGCTGAAGTGGGTTTGACTTACAGTTTTTAAATCCAAAGTTGATTGAACAACCTTGGGGGAGGCAGTATGAAAGTGTTACACCGCATCATCTTAATTATGGGGATGATTTTACTCACCGCACAGCTTGCATGGTCAGCGCCTTTAGCCGGCCATGTGATTCTTACCAAAGGCAACGTGACCGCCACAGCAGAAGATGGCAGCAACCGCGCCCTTAAACGCCGCAGTGAAATTTTCAACGGCGATGTCATTCGCACCGGGCCAGCAGGTTCGGTGCAAATTCGTTTTATTGATAAAGCGCTCATGACAATTAAAGCCAATAGCGAAATGAATATGGAAGCTTACTTGCTAGCGCAAGAAGGCAACGCCGAACAAAAAGAACAAGTCTTAATGAGTTTGGTGAAAGGCGGATTTCGTACCATTACCGGCACCATAGGTAAAGGCGATAAAAGTGCCTATAAAGTCAATACGCCTGCGGCATCCATAGGTATTCGCGGCACCAATTATGAAGTACAACAAGAAGCCGACGGTGGCTTTGTTATGGGTGTCTACAGCGGCGGCATTCAAGTGGAAAACGAAGCGGGCACCATTGATTTGGGTGAAGGCGCCGACTTTAATTTTACCCGTGTTAAACCTAAGTCCCCCCCCAAAGGATTACTAGCACCACCACCTTCACTCGGTGAAAACTCAGCCACGGAGCAATCCGATGAAGAAGAAAACTCGGAAGAAGGCGCTGACGACAACAACGATGAAGGCAACGATGACGGCGAAAGTGATTCAGATTCCGCTGAAAATGATGGCGGTGACGATGACGGCGGTGATGATAACAATTCAGGAATTTTTGCAGGTACCGACAACAATACAGGTGATGTAGAGAATGAAGTCACCAACGCCATCGACAGTAAATTATCAGAAACCATTGAAGAAACCAAAGATGAATTCGTCGATGCCGGTGGCGCGGATCAGCTCATTTTAGATGCATTGGTCGAAGCCGGTATTTTGCAAATTGGTCAAAGTCTAACTGATTTAGATGCCGATCTATTGGCCCTAGTCGAAGCTTGGCTCGCCGATCCTACAACGATTGACGCTCTGTTAGCCGCAATCCAAGATGCGTTCAATCAAATAGCGAATTCAACATTTGATTTTTCAGACCCATACGCAGGCATAACCGCCAGCACTACTAGCCCATTCGATACAACTGTCATCAGTGGGCAAGAATATGGGTTAGCCGAAACTGGCAAACTTGCCGTGTTAGCCATACCCGTTAATTCTTCATCCAATTATGTGGGTGAGTCTCCGAACATCCAGACCTTGGAGGCTCAGCTAACGTCGCCGGATATCATTAATGACGCCAATTTTGTAAGTTACGATTATGCCTCAAATGGCAGTGCCACAATTAACTTACGATATACACTAATTAATTTAACGACAGGCGAACGCAACGAATACGACATCGACATCTTATTTGACGCGGCCATGGCCACAAAAGATGACGTCTTCGGACAAATTAGTGGCGCGTTAACTGAAAACGATGTTTATCGACTCAATGGCGTTGAGCAAAGTGGTAACGGTGCTCCAGGTCACGTGACCTTTAGCTACAACACATCTACGGGCAACCTTGACTTTATTCCCACAACAGATGCGAATAATTTCATGGTGGAAATGGAGATCCATGTGGATGCAAATACTGCGTCCGGACAAGCCCTGTTAGGACAGTTAGGCAATGGCAGTTCACTCGATGATTTTTGGTACGCCGATGCAGGCTTGGATATGGTCATAGGTAACGGTTCCATTGATGCAGACGGTCGCCCAATCTTGGTATTAAAAGATACAGATACCTACACAGACGAAAACAATAACCAAGTAACCGATAATCGCATCGAAGTCGTCACTAAAATACCGGCTGATACCACCACATCATCATTATTGTCTTTTGCCAATTGTGTCAGCAACAATCTCACTTGCGATATTCAAGTGGACAATGTTGCAGCCGCCAGCAATATTCGCTGGGGTGCTTGGCTCACAGAACCTGGTAAAGGCATTCAAATTGTCGAGTTTCATGAAAATGATTCCACTATTGAAACCGATAGCGAGGAACAAGTACTGGCCTTTTGGTTAGCCGCAGAACGGGCCGACATCAATCAGCTAACCGGTACGGCAAATTTCAGTACCGATAGCGATTGCTTGAAGTTCGGACAGTGCATTGGCTTTAGCGATGACGGCATTGTGCAATCTCTTTCGGCTAATTTTGATGTGAACTTTAATACCGGAGCCATCACCAATGGTAACCTCACGCTGCAAACCAGTGACAACCCAAGCATTGGAGTACTTGGCACAACGCCAGGCGACGTGGCTTCCACTTGGAGTGTAAATTTTTCTGGCTCAATGGTGAATGATGGAACGATGCAACCAGAATTTCAGACTCAAACATTGTCGGGCACGGTTACTGACAGTGCAGGCACCCATGGCTCAATTATTGGTAACATTGGTGGTATCTTTGTGAAACCCGGTGATACCTTTGCAGGTGGTTATAATCTAGGAACCGCAGATGGTTCCAACAAACACGCCGCCGGTGTATTTACCATGGACAAACAATAATTCTAACAAGACACAAAAAAGCCCAGCAATATGCTGGGCTTTTTTGTGATAAGACTTTTATCGGTTTCTGACTTGTGCCACTTCGCAGCGACTCAAGTTACAGTTTTCCAAAGTAAATCCGGCAGGATTAATACTTAATAAGCCGAACTCTTTTTCTTTTGTAAACGTAGTGGCAAAGTGTGGAAGTTGCACATCCGCAAGTTGCCAGTAATCAAAGCGATGCACATGTCCGTGTACCCCTAAATCCACACCCATATCTTTTAATTCACGACTCAATTCCAAATCTTTATCCCATGGGGGGATATGACTGAACACTATAGTGTAATCGCGTAATTCATCTCCTTGGGTTTCTTGCGCTAACCAATCTCGATCAGGCACATTGGCAAATTCGTATTTGTTGTCGTTATAGGCAATGAATTTACTGTTTTGATAAGTAAAACTGTAATCCTGTGGGCCAAATACGTTATCCCAAATTTCTTCACCAAACGCTAATGCATCATGATTACCAATCACAGCGAAAATAGGTTGCTTGGATTTTTCCATTACCTTACATACCCACTCGTATTCTGCCTTAATACCGGTATCCGCAAGATCACCCGTTAAAAGTACAAAGTCTACTTCCGGTAACGTATTCACATGCTCCAAAATATCTTGGAATGTTCCTGGGTACGCTTGTGGATCACTGATTAACGCTACTTGATACGTATCTCTTGGTCCCACTTGTTTTTCGTATTCAGCTAAACGCTTGATATTGTATTCAATGGAAACTCGATCAGAGCAATCTGGATTCGTGGCCCATGGGCTCACTTCGTAATCACATGCCGCTAACACAAACGCCATCAAGGTGAACAACGCAATGTTGGATTTGAGTTTTAACATTTTAAAAAACATAACGCACTCCAAAACCCCAGTTAGTGATGCCTTCTAAGCCAAAGTAATCGTAATTATCTCGATAAAATTCTGGTTCGCGCACATAGCCAAGTAGACCCACGTCAACAATGGACATGTCGAAATAAGCATTCACTTTTTGTGTTACCTGCAATGAGGCTTGATAATTAAATACGATGCGCAATGCCGAGGGTGCGTAATACCCTTCAGGGTAACGATCCGGCAGAATCAAAAATAAATCCGAATGATCCCCAATAAGAAACCCAGCACCTACGCTGAACGGTTTAAATGTCATGCCACCAATATTCCATTGAGCCACGTGGTCATAACGGTAACGCAATGAATACAACATCATTTCTCTGTGGTATGACAGCTTAGGTACATAGCCTGCACCCACCATAACGTTATGGCGTTCATTAAAGCGTGCACCATAGGAAACATGGCCTAGACCCATTAAAGAGCCCGATTGCACGTCCATATATTCTTCCATTGCCCAACTGGACAGGGTTAAGGACATAAGCAAGATCGCCCAAAAAACTCGCAACACAATTACCTCACTCAATTGGCATAAATCGCCGTAACTATTCAGTGAACGCATTTAATCGAAACAAACAGAAAGGAACTAGACGTGAAAATGGAACGATTAAATCGAAATATTCGAACAAAATGTGAAAACCGGCCTGAAAGGCCCATGAATACTGGCCCCAAGCCTTTAAACAAAAACAATTATCGTTATTGTTCTATTTTGAGGACAGTCCGTTATTACAGACTTTTGCATGAGGTTATGAGCCATCACATTGCGTAACGCACTGCCACACAGCTCATACAAAAGAGAAACAAAAGTGAAGCCAAAAGGATTTACCTAGGCACTCACCCCTGATAAGCGTTAAAAAATGCTCGAATATCGGCAAACAGATAAGTAGGAGCAAGGGCCTCAAGGTTCACACCCTGATGATACCCCTGTAATAATGCCACGCAGTCAATCTTGGCCTGCTGCGCGCACACAATATCGGATCGGCTATCCCCCACCATTATACAAGATTCCGGGCGAGCACCGAGTTGCTCTGTAATATGCAATAACGGCAATGGGCTTGGTTTCTTTTCGGCCAAGCTATCACCGCCAATGACCATGTTAAAATAATGAGCCAATCCCAAGTTTTCTAATAATTCCGGTAAGAACTGCTCAGGTTTATTCGTAAGCAACGCCAGTTGTTTACCCTGTGCGCTGAGCCATTCAAGCAGTTCTGCAACCCCCTCATATAAGCGGCTGCCTTCACACAATACGTCAGCGTAACAACCTAAAAATGTTGCATGAATTTGCGTTACTTCATTTTCCTGCAGATCCGGTTGCACTGCCTGTGCCGCACGAGCCACTAATTTAGCACTGCCATTGCCCACCCAAGTACGCACCTGATCATTGCTCACATTCGCCAAGTCATGACGCGTTAACGCTTGATTTAATGCCAAGGCAAGATCCGGCACGCTGTCTACTAGGGTGCCGTCTAGATCAAATATGATCGTGGAATATTTTGAAAATACAGTCATAAAAAAAGCCTCCAATGGAGGCTCTCAAATTTAAAGAATAATTAAGCAGTGGCTTTGGCGATTTCTTCGCGCATTGCTGCGATTGTGGCTTGATAATCTGGCGCATTAAAAATCGCAGAACCTGCCACGAAGGTATCGGCACCTGCTGCGGCGATCTCACCAATGTTATCCACTTTCACACCGCCATCGATCTCTAAACGGATATCAAAGCCGGATGCATCAATTTTAGCGCGGGCCTCTTTTAGTTTGTCTAACGTAGCCGGAATAAAACTTTGGCCACCAAAGCCTGGGTTCACCGACATAAGCAGTATCATGTCCACTTTATCCATTACATAGTCTAGGTAATGTAATGGTGTTGCAGGGTTAAACACCAAACCCGATTTACAGCCAGCACTTTTAATCAACTGCAATGAGCGGTCAATGTGGTCCGATGCTTCTGGGTGGAAGGTAATGTAACTGGCACCGGCTTCGGCAAAATCCCCAATCATGCGATCCACAGGGCTCACCATTAAATGTACATCAATAGGCGC
The DNA here is from genome assembly GCA_013373125.1 of Gammaproteobacteria bacterium. Lineage (GTDB taxonomy): Bacteria > Pseudomonadota > Gammaproteobacteria > Pseudomonadales > Oceanobacteraceae > Bermanella. The sequence goes on from JABXIK010000041.1 coordinate 8,536, forward strand.
GATCACACCGTGATTACGCAAGGCTTTGCACACCATAGGGCCGATCGTGAGATTTGGCACATAGTGATTATCCATCACATCAAAGTGCACAATATCGGCACCGGCCGCTAATACGTTATCCACTTCTTCACCCAAACGGGCAAAATCCGCAGACAAAATGGACGGGGCGATCAATGGGGTTTTGTTAGATGCCGTGCTCATGATTACTCTCACCTCAAATCAAGGGCGCCATTGTACCTATTTTTAAGAAAAATGCCTCTTACCGGTTGTAACGCAAGCTAATGCCTAAGTTAGTGCTTATTCACAACTTTGTTATAAGCATTTTGCTTTTACATGACATTTTGATTAATCTTCACCGCTCTGTCGCAGGGGGCCTATAATCATAATAACGCTCATTCATTGGCACTCAGGCAGGCAATAAAAAAACAATAACAAAAATAGCGACTACGTTTCTCAATTTAGGCTCAATTATGTACCCGTTACGCATTTCTTTGGCTTTCATCCTTCTCGCCCTCATGGCACTTGTACTCACCCCAATTGCAATATTTCGCCCCATGCATCGCAACAATATGGCGGATATTTCCCGTATTTGTGGGCGTTTTATGCTGTGGTACTGGGGCGCAGATATCAAAATCGAACACGAAGAGCGTCTGCAACCAGATCAACCCTGTGTGATGATTGCTAACCATCAAGACACGCAAGATATCTTCTTTGCCATCAGCATCATTCGTAATGGCACAGTGACACTAGGCAAGTGGGAAATGATCTACATCCCCTTTATTGGCTGGCTGTACTATTTAGCCGGCAATATATTGATTAAACGCAGTAATAAGGAAAAAGCACAAAAAGCACTGAGTCTTGCGGGCAAAAAAATGAAAAAGAACCGCTTGTCGGTTTTGATTTTCCCAGAGGGCACTCGCAACTGGGGCGAGCCGCTTCCTTTTAAATTAGGCGCGTTTAAATTAGCCATCGAAGCGCAAGTGCCTATTCAACCCATCTGCTTTTCTTTGCGACACATCACCATGGATTATAAAAAATGGTGTACAGGCACAGTAAAAGTAAAATGCTTAGAGCCTATTAGTACGCAAGGCATGACACAGGAAGATGCCGTGGAGCTGGCAGTACACTGCCGCAAATTGATCGAACAAGAGTGTATTGAAATCAGCAAATAGTCTTTCATGCCCTTGCTAGAAAACCGATTAACGAATCAAACAAGGGCAATCAACGCATTACTTTTTTCGACGAGCCTTTTTAATTTTATCGTAGGCCGTTTGAATTTCTTGGGTTTTCTCCTTCGCTAAACGCATCATCTCTTCGGGTAACCCTTTTGCTACCAGCTTGTCTGGATGGTGTTGACTCATGAGCTTGCGATAAGCGTTTTTCAGCTCTGCATCGCTTGCATCTTCTTTCACCCCTAACACTCCATAGGCAATTTTAATTTCATCATGGGAGTGGCGGAATTGATCATTGAAGCGGCCACGAAACTGCTCTTGTGACGCACGCACGCGGGTATGAATTAATTCAAACTGTAACGCGCTAATACCAAGAGTACGACACACACGATCGAGCAAATACTTTTCTTGCAGACTTAACTGGCCATCGGCATAAGCCATACTTAAAAGGATTTCCAAAAACATTTGAATGAGTGAACCGCGATGCCCGACCGCACGCATAAAGTATTGCAGCTCTTTTTGTAAATCTAAGTGTGGGCTTTTACCTTCGTTAAAATACTCAATCGCTTCTAAACGTTGTTTTTCATTGAGTCCCATTTGATCCATGATGAAACGCGCTTGCTCAATTTCTGATTCGCTTACACGTCCATCGCTTTTGGCCAATTGCCCCATTAACAAAAACGTCACGCGGAAAAACGCATTTTGACTGGCACCACGCTGTCCACTTGGGCTTTCTTGACGTGCGTACATTTGATCAAATGCGTTACCCACTAAAAAGCCCAGCACCAAGCCGAAAGGCCCGCCGGCAAACAACCCAACAAATGCGCCGATGATTTTTCCGGCCCAGTTTTGCTTATTCATGAATCTCCCGTAAATGCTTATCCAGTGCATTCAAGCGCTCTGGTGTCCCCACATCTAACCAATAACCAGTATAGACGTCACCACTGACCTGTTGCTGTGCCATGGCATCTGTTAGCAATGGCGCCAAGCGAAATGCGCCGCTCTCACAATTTGAAAATAAATCTTTATGTAAAATGCTTGCACCGCTAAACGTATAGGTTTGTTCACAAGATGTGGGCACCTGCACGCGTTGACCGTGTAAGGCAAAATCACCGCTTATATTGTGTTCAGGATTGGGCACCAACCAAAGATGCGCCAAACCATTTAATTGAGCTTGTTGTAATTGGCGGTAATCCAGATCCAACCACACATCACCGTTAATCACACAAAATGCGTCTTCACCGTTTTGTGTGAGCAAGGGCAAGGCTTTAAAAATACCGCCACCGGTTTCTAACGGTTCACCTTCGTCACTGTATTGGATGTGACAGCCAAGATGCTGACCATCTTGTAAATGGGCCTCGATTTGCTCACCTAAATACGCATGATTAATCACGATACGCTCAAAACCAGCCGCGACTAATTTACGCACATGGTGCTCGATTAATGGCATGCCCGCCACTTTCAACATGGGCTTGGGTGTATGATCCGTAAGCGGGCGCATGCGAGTCCCCAAACCAGCGGCGAGGATCATGGCAGTCTTCATGATGCAGGCACCGCTTCCAACTCAGGTAATAATCGCTGGCGTAGCCATTGATGAAAGGCACTTAATGAATCATAACGGGCACTGACTTCCACGATGTAATTCAGCGTACGCGGTATGTCATTTAAGTAACCGCTTTTACCGTCACGGTGATTCAGGCGGGCAAAAATACCCACGGCTTTAAGGTGGCGTTGAATCCCCATCCAGTCAAACCACAGCATTAATTGCTCATCACTGATGGCGCCTACTAAACCCGCCGCACGGGCTTTTTCAAAATAATTCATGGCCCATTGCTGCACTTGCTCCAACGGCCAAGCCACATAACAGTCGCGCAATAAACTCACCACGTCATACGTGATTGGCCCCTGTACTGCATCTTGAAAGTCAATGATGCCCAAGCTATCGTCTTCTAACACCATAAGATTACGACTGTGATAATCGCGATGCACGGGCACTTGAATTTGCCCCAAGGCGCTTTCGCGCAACATGGCAAACGTCTCTTCTAGCATGGTGCTTTCTTGGGCGGTTAACGCTAATTCTAAATGGGTGCCCAGATACCAGTCGGTAAACAGCGCCATCTCTCGATCAAGTAATGCGGCATCATAAGGTGGCAGTGGCAACTGGGTTTGTTGTATGCCAATCAGCGCATCCAAGGCTTGATTGTACAAACCTTCAGCACTGGCCTCATTTAACATGGGCAGTAGCAATTGATCACCCATGTCGCTAAGCAACATAAAGCCCTGCTCTAAATCTGCCTTAATAATGAAAGGCACGTTCACCCCTTGCTCACCCCAAGCTTGGGCAATGCGCACAAATGGTTCACTATTTTCTTTATCTGGGGGCGCATCCACGGCAATATAGCGCCCAGTTGCGGTATGCTGACGAAAATAACGACGAAAACTGGCATCGCCGGAAACCACCTCAAGGGAACCTTGCGGCGTCTCTTGGTTCATAGCTAGGGCATCAAATACCCAATTTTGTAAAGATTGTTGGCGTACATCCATGATGAACACTGGCCCTTATTTGGGATAAAACGTACAATTTTGATTTTGCCCCGCACAATAACATAAGTTTTAGCTTTGATTAGGAATTTCAACAATATGCCACGCCAAGGGCTTCTCTTTCTTGCCATTGTGGCCGCACAAAGTCAGGCTAATTCCATCGCCCCTTATGATCAATTGGGCTGGACGTCACGCGATCGTCTACCAATTGAACAACAGCAAACCCTCCCCAGTTTTTGCAGCGGCAACTATATAGCCGAATCATTAAGCTTCGACAGCAATGGCTCCATGGAAATACAAAGCGATCATGGTGAATTCATCGAAAACCAAGGGGCCAGTTTTTCCGGTAATGTGGTATTACAGCAAAATGGTCACCTCATTAATGCCGACCAAGCCACCTATAACCAAATTTCAGGGGAAACCCAATTTAACGGCAATATTCGTTTCTTGAGTAACGATCTTTCCATGGCCGCCAACACCATGGAGTACAACATTAATTCAGGCAAAGCCTCGTTAAATCAAACTCATTATGTGATTGCGCCCCTGCATTTAAGGGGTGAAGCCGGTCGCATCGAATTAGTTGAACAAAATAGCGCCAGCTTATTTGATGCCAGCTACACCTTTTGTGAGCCTGGCCATAACGACTGGGACATAGCCGCCAGCGAGATCTTTCTAAATCAAGCTGAAGGTTATGGCGAAACCTGGCACGGTCGCTTGCGCATTAAAGAAGTACCTGTGATGTACTTGCCCTATTATCGTTTTCCCCTAGGGCCGGATCGCTTAACCGGTTTCTTAAACCCAGAAATCAGCTTAAGTGTGCGCAGCCCAGGTGGTGAAATTGATCAAACCGAAATTCGCGTAAATCAATTTGCCACGCCGTTTTATTTTAATATTGCCCCCAATTATGACGACACCTACACCCCAAGATTTATTGATGGCCACGGCATCATTCATGAAAATGAATTTCGTTATTTAAATGCAGCCGGCCGAGGGGATTTTAGTGTCAGCTACTTAGGCAATGACGAAGCCAACACTAAAAGCGGCGACGATTACCGTGACAAAGAGCGTTGGTCACGTTCCCTGCATCACACAGGACAATTTAGCCAGCACATCCAAAATCGCATTCACTACGATGAAGTCAGCGACATGGATTTTGAAGATGACTTTAACCGCACAGGTATTATCAATCGCACCAGTCATTTAAAACAAAACGCCGAAGTAGAATACAACGATGGCGCTTGGCAATTGCTGACGCGCATGGAGCAGTACCAAACTATTGACGAAAACATTGCGGCTAGCAGTCGCCCGTTTAGTCGTTTACCACAGGTGGAATTAACCAAGCTCAACGCTGTTACCTACAACCAATTCAATTACGACGCCAAAATCCAAGCCACGCGTTTTACCCGTGATCACAAAGACATCACAGGTGACACCAATCTGATCGATGGTGAACGTTTTCATGTGCAAGCCAGTGTTAGCTACCCTTGGCAACAAACCTATGGTTTCTTAACCCCAAAAGTAGAAGCGCTGTTCACCCAATACAGCTTTCAAAATGTCAGCGATACCTTGATAGCAAATGATTACGAAGAAGAATCTGACCGCAGTGTCACTATCAGCAGCATCGACGGCGGTTTGTTTTTCGAGCGTAATTTCCAATTTATGGATCACAGCTTTGTGCAAACACTCGAGCCTCGCATCATGCTGGCCTACATCCCATATGTGGATCAAAGCAAGATTCCATTATTCGACACCACACAAACCACATTCAGCTATGGCCAGCTATTCCGCGCCAACCGCTTTACCGGACTGGATCGTGTGGGCGACACACAGCAAGTCAGTTTAGGTTTAACCACGCGTTTCTTGAATGAATCCGGCTTAGAAGTCATGCGCGCCAGTATTGGTCAAATTCGCTACCTTGCCGATCGCAAAGTGGAGCTGGCTATTAACGATACCACTTTAGAAGATGAAGACACGCTTTCAAGCTCTTCTCTTGCCGGTGAGTTTCAATGGTTATTCGCCGATCACTGGCGCACCCGATTAGATGTGCAATACAACCCACATGCTGAACAAGATGAAGAGCCTGTGGAAAAAGCCAGCGCACAGTTAAATTATCAAAGCCCTAACAGCTGGCTATTTGATATGAATTTCAGCCATGTGGAAGCAAGCCAGCAAAAACAAGTGGGTATCGCTTTCTTTGTGCCGGTTAACGATAGCTGGGCATTCTATGCACAGAAAAAACACGATATCTGGCCTTATGAAAAAACAGATAAACAAACCCTCGAAGATGAAAATTTATTGAACATTGAAGGCTTGGTGGGCATCGAATATCAAAATTGTTGTTGGCGTGCCCAATTTACATATGAAGAACACACTCGCAGTGACAGCACTAAGGATTACCAATACATGCTGCAACTGCACTTAAAAGGCTTAGGTATCATTGGTAGCAAGAGTGATGACATCTTAAGCGAACGCATTTTAGGTTACGATCAGAGGCAAATACATGATTACTAAATCCCTACAGCGCCATTGGTTTCGCGCTGTTTTCACATCGCTATTATTTACTGTGCCATTTGCTCAGGCGCAATTACAAAGTATCGACCGAATTTCTGCTGTTGTGGATGACGACATCATCATGCAAAGTGAATTAGACGAGCGTGTGGATGTGGTGAAAAACCAAAGTAAAGGCATGCGTTTGCCACCGGAAGACGTGTTAAAACAGCAAGTACTCGAGCGTTTGATTGTGGAAAGCATTCAACTGCAAATGGCCGAGCGTTCCGGTATTCGCATCAGCGATCAACAACTCAACCAAACCATTGAAACCATCGCTAAGCAAAACGGCATGAGTTTGCGCCAGTTTCAAAAAGCCTTAGAAAAAGATGGCGTGCCTTACGCCCAAGCTCGTGAGCAAATTCGTCGTGAGCGTGTGATTTCAGAAGTACAGCGCTACCGTGTTGGCAGCAAAATTCAAATCAGCGAACAAGACATTGATGGCTTTTTAAATAGCGCCCGCGGACAAAGCGCCACTCAAGAAGAATACCGCCTTGGTCACATCTTGATTCAAGTGCCTAGCCAAGCCAGTAAAACCCAATTGAAAAACGCACAAGACAAAGCGAAAAAATTGGTAAAAGAATTACGTAACGGTGGCGACTTTGCGCAAACCGCCATTGCCAACTCCGAAGGTCGCAACGCCTTAAAAGGCGGTGATCTTGGTTGGCGTAAAGAAGGCGAATTGCCTTCTTTGTTTGCGGACATCGTACCGAGCTTGAAAAAAGGCGGCATCAGCGACCCCATCCGCAGCGCCAGTGGTTTTCACATTATCAAAATCACTGACAAACGTGGTGGCGATCAACAGCTAGTGCGCCAAACCCGTGCTCGCCATATTTTGATCCAAGAGACCGCCATTCGTAACGCCAAGCAAAGTGAAAAGCTCATCAACGACTTGTATCAACGCGTTCAAAAAGGCGAAGACTTCGCTAAACTTGCCAAAGAGTTTTCCGATGACCCTGGCAGCAAAGTCAGTGGCGGCGATTTAAATTGGATCAACGATGGCGACATGGTACCTGCATTTGAGAAAACCATGAAAGCCACTAAAAAAGGTCAAACCAGTAAACCATTTAAATCCCGTTTTGGTTGGCACATCCTACAAGTGACAGACTACCGCCAAAAAGACATGGGTGAAGAAGTGCAACGCAATCAAGCTCGCCAGCTGCTGTATTCCCGCCGCTTCGAAGAAGAGTTGCCAATTTGGTTACGCCAAATTCGCGCCGACGCCTATGTGGAAATCAAAAATGAGTTATAGGCTAGCATTAACCGTTGGTGAACCCGCCGGCATTGGCCCTGATCTTGTGGTGGCTCTTGCCCAGCAAATTCATAGCAGCCAAATCGTTGCGGTATGTGACCCTGAGCTGCTCACCCGCCGTGCCGCCCTTTTGGGATTGCCGTTAACGGTTAAAACGTTTGATGCTCAAGATCGCACGCCTGCCAACGCCGGAGAAATTTGGGTGTCTCCCGTGGCGTTGGCGCAAACTGAAAACGTCGGCCAGCTCAACCCGGCCAACGGCCAATACGTCTTGGACACCCTCACCCATGCGGCACAAGGCTGTTTAGATGGCATGTACGATGCCATGGTCACCGCCCCTGTGCATAAAGGGGTCATCAATGACGCTGGAGTCGCATTCACGGGTCACACCGAATTTCTTGAAGAATATACCCACACAGAAAGGGTAGTAATGATGCTGGCCACACAAGGGCTAATGGTGGCATTAGTGACCACTCACCTACCGTTAAAAGATGTAGCTGCGGCCATTACCGAAGAGCGCCTTACCCAGGTCATCAAGGTATTGGACACCGACTTAAAACGCTATTTCGCCCTGCCAAACGCCAACATATTAGTGTGCGGCCTGAACCCTCACGCAGGTGAAGGCGGCCACATGGGCACAGAAGAAATTGAAGTGATTGAGCCCACTTTGGCCAAGTTACGCGCCCAAGGCATTGGCTTAAGCCAGCCATTACCGGCCGATACCTTATTCACAGATAAAGTGCTCAACACTGGAGATGCGGTCTTGGCCATGTATCACGATCAAGGCTTACCCGTATTAAAGTACAAAGGCTTCGGCCAAGCAGCTAACATTACATTAGGGCTGCCTATTATTCGCACTTCCGTGGATCACGGCACCGCATTAGATTTAGCCGGCACTGGCAAAGCAGACGGCGGCAGTTTACGTACTGCCATTGAATACGCCGAACGCATGGCTGCCAGTCGCGCTGCGCACAAAGGAAACTAGCATGTCATCTCGCAATCACATGGGCCACCAAGCCCGTAAACGCTTCGGTCAAAACTTCTTACATGACCCAAATGTGATTCGTAATATCGTAAAAAGCATCCGCCCAAAAGTGGGGGATAACATGGTGGAAATCGGCCCAGGTTTAGGCGCCATCACCGAAGAGTTACTCGACGCCACAGAGGGCTACTTGAACGTAGTCGAACTGGACCGCGATTTAATCCCAGGTTTGAACGTTAAGTTCTTCAACATGCCTGGATTCGTGGTGAACGAAGCAGATGCACTAAAATTTGATTTCGCCTCACTCTACGAAGAAGGCCGTCCGCTGCGTATTGTGGGTAACTTACCTTACAACATCTCCACCCCTTTGATCTTTCACCTATTAAGCTACACCGGCAAGGTGAAAGACATGCACTTCATGCTGCAAAAAGAAGTGGTGCAGCGTTTAGCCGCGGGTCCTGGGGATAACAACTACGGCCGACTTTCCATCATGGCCCAGTATTTTTGTCAGGTTCAGCACTTGTTTGACGTGGGCCCTGGTGCCTTTAAACCCGCACCAAAAGTCGACAGTGCCATTGTACGCATGGTGCCGTATGAAACGCTGCCTTACCCTGTGAAAGATCACCGCACGCTAGAAAACGTAGTACGCGAGAGTTTCTCCATGCGTCGTAAAACCCTAAAGAACAACCTAAAGAACACCATCTCCGCTGAGCAATTGGAAAGCCTAGGCATCGATCCTAGCCTGCGCCCAGAGCGCTTAGGTCTGGCGGAATACACCCGCATTGCGGATTTTGTTTTTGATGAGGCGCAAAATGGATAGTGCTGACAAGGTTTTTGTACATGTGATGCCCCACTACATGGCCGAGGAGTCCAATGCGGATAAGAACCGCTATGTCTTCAGCTATACGGTCAGCATCACCAACGAAACCGAGCAGCCTGTGCAGCTTATGTCCCGCCATTGGATCATCACCAATGGCGAGACCCTCGCCACCCAAGAAGTGCGCGGTGATGGCGTCGTGGGCCAACAGCCCATCATCCAACCCGGTGACAGTTACACCTATACATCCGGCACCGTCATGGAAGCGCCCGTGGGCACCATGCACGGTCGCTACACCATGCTGGATCAAGACGGTGAATTCTTCGATGTGAGCATTCCTGTCTTCACCCTAGCCGTGACCAACAGCGTGCATTGATATGCGAACCTTTGCTGTCGGAGACATTCAAGGCTGCCTGCCTCCCCTGCTTAAACTGTTAGATAAAGTGAAGTTTGACCCAGCATCGGATCAGCTTTGGTGTGTGGGAGACTTAGTTAGCCGTGGCCCTGACAGTTTAGGCACACTGGAATTTCTGCACAGCATTCGCAAAAGCTGCAAGATTGTTTTGGGCAATCATGACCTGCATTTATTGGCCATGGCCTACGGGCAAAAAACCATCAAGAAAGATGGAGACCTTGATCGCGTCATCGCATCCAGCAACGCCGATACGCTATTTAAATGGTTGAGAAAGCAGCCTCTATTACAGTGGGATAAAGAACGCAAACTGGCCATGTGTCACGCGGGTATTCCCCCCATGTGGAACTTGAAAAAAGCCAAAGCTCTGTCCGAAGAAGTGGAAGTGGTACTGCAAAGCAAACACCATAAAACCTTTTACAAGCACATGTACGGCAACACCCCAGAAGTGTGGGACGATGACTTAATTGGTACCGATCGACTGCGTACCATCACCAATTACTTCACCCGCATGCGTTTCCTTGGGGCCAATGGCGAGCTAGACTTAAATAACAAACAAGCGCCAAAAGAGGATCAAGGTCCGTTTAAACCTTGGTTTAGTTACCCCCATCAATTGAAAAAAACACGCTTACTCTTTGGGCACTGGGCCGCACTCAATGGCGTATTCAATCAGCCCCATGTGATTGGCTTGGATACAGGTTGCGTATGGGGTGGCGATCTCACATTAATGCACATTGAAAGCGGCAAACGCTACCGTCAAAGTTTATAGCCAAGGCACTCAAACATGTTCCAACATATCAATATTCAAGGCCTCAACGAACTCATGGAAGCAGGAGAAGCGCTGCATATTGTGGATATTCGTGACCCACAAAGCTACGCCATGGGCCACATTACCCACGCACAAGCGTTAGATAACAGCAACGTTCAAGCGTTTATCGAAAACACTCCTAAGCAAGAAAACGTGGTGGTGTGTTGCTATCACGGCAACTCAAGCCAAGGGGCGGCTCAATTTTTATTTGAGCAAGGTTTCGTTAATGTTTATAGCTTGGATGGCGGCTTTGAAATGTGGAAACTCGCCAAACCAGAAGAAGTTGAACCCTAACCCCGAATACGCTTTCAATGGCCCAATTCTTGGGCCATTTCATCTCCTTCCTTGCTTATCATTCATCTGAACCCACGATTCACATTTAAAAATTTCATCTAGCCCTTTCTGTTCAAAATCGCCCATTCACTCACACACTTGTTTTAAAGTTTTTCCTTTTAATTATAAAAAAGGCACAACCTATGCAGTTTATTTCACAGGGCATTAAAAAATTGACGCCTTACTGCCAATCCTTTTGAAATAAAAAATTTAAAGGAATACAGGGAAGGCAAATGAGTCTAAATTGAATGTAGTAAACAAGACTTATTTGAGAGCAGGCCCATGAGCACATAGACACTAGGTGAGGTTACCATGAGCATATTCAACCACTATCAGGAACGCTACAAAACCACACAGCAAGAAGTGATGTCGCTGCAAGACTACCTGCAGCTATGCAAGGAAGACCCCAGTGTCTATGCCAGTGCAGCCGAACGTATGCTCATGGCCATAGGTGAACCCGAGCTCATCGACACCGCCAATGATTCGCGGCTCAGTCGAATTTTTTCTAACAAAGTCATTAAGCGTTACCCTGCCTTTAGTGAGTTTTACGGCATGGAAGAAGCCGTTGAACAGATCGTGTCGTATTTCCGTCATGCAGCTCAAGGTCTTGAAGAACGTAAACAGATTTTATATTTACTCGGCCCAGTTGGCGGCGGTAAATCCTCACTGGCTGAACGCCTAAAACACCTAGTAGAACACATTCCTTTTTATGCCATTGAAGGCTCGCCTGTGTTCGAATCCCCTTTGGGTCTGTTTAATCCTGAAGAAGATGCCGCCATCTTAGAAGAAGACTTCGGCATCCCAAGTCGCTACATCAAGGGCATCATGTCCCCCTGGGCAGCCAAGCGCTTACATGAGTTTAATGGTGACATTAGCCAATTTAAGGTGGTGAAACTCTACCCTAGTATCATCGATCAAGTAGCGGTAGCGAAAACCGAACCAGGGGATGAAAACAACCAAGATATTTCAGCACTGGTGGGTAAAGTGGATATCCGCAAACTTGAGGATTATTCCCAAGATGATCCGGATGCCTACAGTTTTTCCGGTGCATTGTGCCGAGCCAACCAAGGCATCATGGAGTTCGTGGAAATGTTTAAAGCGCCTATCAAGGTGCTGCACCCATTACTCACCGCCACACAAGAAGGTAACTACAACGGTACCGAAGGCATGGGGGCCATTCCATTTGATGGCATATTAATGGCCCACTCAAACGAAAGTGAATGGCAAACGTTTAAGAACAACAAAACCAATGAAGCCTTCATCGACCGGGTTTACATTGTGAAAGTGCCATACTGCTTGCGTGTCAGCGAAGAAATTCACATTTATGAAAAACTACTCGCACACAGCTCGCTACATGAAAGCCCATGCGCACCGGACACATTAAACATGTTGGCACAGTTTTCTGTGCTATCCCGCTTAAAAGATCCGGACAACTCCAGTATTTACAGCAAAATGCGTATTTATGATGGGGAAAATTTAAAAGACACGGACCCGAAAGCCAAATCCATTCAGGAGTACCATGATAGTGCGGGTGTGAATGAAGGCATGAGTGGTTTATCTACCCGTTTTGCGTTCAAAATTTTAAGCCGCGTATTTAACTTTGACGCCAGTGAAGTGGCCGCCAACCCTGTGCATTTAATGTATGTACTTGAAAAACAAATTGAGCAAGAGCAATTCCCACAAGAAACCGCGGATCGCTATCTCAATTTTATTAAGGAATATATGGCGCCGAAGTATGTGGACTTCATTGGTAAAGAAATTCAAACCGCCTATCTCGAATCCTATAGCGAATATGGGCAAAATATTTTTGATCGCTATGTCACCTATGCGGATTTCTGGATTCAAGATCAAGAGTATCGCGACCCAGAAACCGGCGAAATTTTGGATCGAGTAGCCATTAATGAAGAACTAGAGAAAATTGAAAAACCGGCGGGTATTAGTAATCCGAAAGACTTCCGTAACGAAGTGGTGAATTTCGTATTACGAGCGAAAGCCAATAACGCGGGTAAAAACCCAAGCTGGCAAAGCTATGAAAAAATGCGTGCGGTTATTGAGAAAAAAATGTTCGCCAATACCGAAGACTTATTACCCGTTATCAGTTTCAACGCCAAAGGCTCAAACGACGAGAAGAAAAAACACGACAACTTTGTGGCTCGCATGGTTGAGCGTGGCTATACGGAAAAACAAGTACGACTCCTCTCAGAATGGTATTTACGCGTACGTAAATCACAATAGTAGAGAGGTGTCCTATGAGTTACATCATAGATAGGCGATTAAACGGCAAGAACAAGAGCATGGTGAATCGCCAACGTTTCTTGCGCCGTTATAAAAGCCACATAAAAAAAGCAGTGACGGATGCGGTGAACAAGCGCTCCATCACTGACATGGAACGTGGGGAGAAAATCAGTATCCCCACTCGAGACACCAGTGAGCCTGTTTTCAGTCACGGCAATGGTGGTGCTCGTCAAAGAGTATTGCCCGGTAATCGTGAGTTCCATGCGGGGGATAAAGTCTTACGCCCTAAAAACCAAGGCGGTGGCAGCGGTGCAGGTGAAGGCAATGCCAGCAACCAAGGTGAAGGGGATGATGACTTTTCGTTTTTCATCAGCAAGGAAGAATTCCTTGACTATGTTTTCGAAGATTTAGCCTTACCTAATCTCGTCAAAAAAACACTAAATGAACACGACGCATTAGAGTATCGTCGTGCGGGTTTTACGGCCACCGGCACACCCAATAATCTTGCTGTAATTAAATCCATGCGTGCCGCCCATGCGCGTCGCATCGCCCTGTCAGCAAGTTCTCGTCGCAAGCTGAAAGCCGCTAAAGCTGAATTAGAAGAAGAATTAGCTAAAGATGGGGATTTAAAAAATCCAATCAAAATTACAGAACTAGAAGAACGCATTATCAAGTTAGAAGAGAAAATTAAAAAGATCCCCTTCATTGATACCTTTGACATTAAATATCGCAACATCATTAAAGAGCCTGTACCCAGCACCAAAGCGGTTATGTTTTGCGTGATGGACGTATCCGGCTCTATGACACAACAAATTAAAGATATGGCCAAACGTTTTTATATTTTGTTGTATTTATTTTTACAGCGAAATTATGAAAAAACCGAAGTGGTCTTTATTCGTCACCACACCAGCGCCAAAGAGGTGGACGAACAAGAATTCTTTTACAGCCGTGAAACCGGCGGCACCATAGTCTCCAGCGCGTTGGAAATGATGGCCGACATTATTGAAAGCCGTTATAACCCAAGCGAGTGGAATATCTATGGCGCACAAGCCAGTGATGGTGATAACTGGGATGACGATAGTCCGCAATGCGCTGAAATTCTTCGTCAGCGCATCATGCCATTAACACAGTATTTTGCTTACATTGAAATAACGCCTAACGCCCATCAGGCACTATGGCGTGCATACGAAGCCTTAGCACCTCAACTGGGTGATCGTTTCGCCATGGAACAAATCACCAGCGCCGAAGACATCTTCCCGGTATTTAGGGATTTATTTTCGCGCAAGTCTCTTAAGGAGGCGGTATGACAAAAGCCAAGAAAAAAGAGCCCATTTCAGTTGGCTCTGAATGGACGTTCGAATTACTGGAAAAATACGACAAAGAAATTGCGCGGATTGCTAAAGAATATCGCTTGGATACCTATCCCAACCAAATCGAAGTGATCACAGCCGAGCAAATGATGGATGCGTACGCCTCCGTGGGCATGCCCATTTCATATCACCACTGGTCCTATGGTAAACATTTTTTACACACACAAACCCATTACCAACGAGGCCAAATGGGTTTAGCCTACGAAATTGTCATTAACAGTGATCCTTGCATAGCTTACCTAATGGAAGAAAACACCATGTGCATGCAAGCACTGGTCATTGCTCATGCTTGTTATGGTCACAATTCATTTTTCAAAGGTAACTATTTATTTCGAACCTGGACAGACGCCAGCGCCATCATCGACTATCTAGTATTTGCGCGAAATTACATTAAAAAATGCGAAGAACGACATGGGGTCGATGCCGTTGAAACCATTTTGGATGCTGCCCATGCTTTAATGAATTATGGTGTTGATCGCTACAAACGTCCGCGCCCAATCAGCACAGAAGAAGAAAAACTTCGCCAAGAAGAACGCGAAGCTATCCTACAACAGCAGGTCAACGATTTATGGCGCACCATTCCTAGTACCGAAAAAGCCAGTCGTAAAAAACCAAAACGCTTCCCCGCCGAACCACAAGAAAATTTATTATATTTCTTGGAAAAAAATGCCCCTTTATTAGAACCTTGGCAACGTGAAATATTACGCATCGTGCGTAAACTTGCTCAATATTTTTACCCTCAACGTCAAACGCAAGTGATGAATGAAGGCTGGGCAACTTTCTGGCATTACACATTATTGAATACGCTTTACGATGAAGGTTTGGTCACAGATGGCTTTATGATGGAATTTTTAAATAGCCATAGCAGTGTTATTTATCAACCTCCTTTTGACAGCCCATACTTCAGTGGCATTAACCCTTATACGTTAGGCTTTCATATGATGAGTGATATTCGTCGTATCTGTGAAAATCCTACCGATGAAGATAAAGAGTGGTTCCCAGATATTGCTGGTAGCGATTGGCTAGAGACCTTGCACTTTGCCATGCGAAACTTCAAAGATGAAAGTTTTGTCTTGCAGTATCTATCGCCTAAATTAATGCGCGACTTGAAGCTATTTTCGATTATGGATGACGAACGCAAGATGCACATCAGCATTGATGCTATTCATGATGAAATGGGATACCGACAAGTTCGAGAGGATTTGGCGAAACAATATGACTTGTCTTATCGAGAACCCAATATCCAAGTGTATTCTGTGGATGTAGAAGGGGATCGTTCTTTAACGCTACACCATATTCGTCAAAACAATGTACCCTTGAGTGAACAAACCCAAGACGTGGTCAAACACCTGCATACCCTCTGGGGATTTGATGTGTATTTACATTCTATTAACGAAGAAGGTAAAACCGTGAAGTCCTATTCGTGCTCGCAAACTCATAGTCGCGATGAGGAACAATTAGAACTAGGGGCTTAACGCCCCCTTTTTTATTTCACGCCGATATCTGTTTATTGTGGTACAAGGCGAATGCATCTCGCACTTGAGCATCGCTAGGCGTGTTTTCTGTGCGCACTAACATCAAAATACTTTGTGCATATACCGCTTCTTGCGATGAAGGATGGACATTCACCTTCCCTTCTTTACTCACATAAGCCAACGGCGTACCCAAATCCTCCATGACCATGGCCAGCATGACTTCTTGCCACTTATCCCCTTCTAACCAAAGCGGATAACGCATGATCAAATCATTGGCCCGTGTGAACATGTCTTCAATCAACACCTCGGCCCCTGGGCTTTCCATCGCCCGCACAAGTACTTCAGGGTAAGAACGAATAGGACGGATGACGGTTTTAACACCGATATTTTTAAAGCGATCGCGATTTTCATCATCCACACATTCAACAATGACGCGATATGCAAGCCCATGTTCTTTCATGCGATAGCAAATATCAAAACTTAGACTGTCGCTATCAAAGCTGTGTTCATCATCCGCCAGCACAATCACATGGGCCGCCTCTTCCATGTTCGTCAGTTTGAAATCAGTTTCATGATTGCCATGCCCCGAAACAAAACTCACTCCCATATGCTCTAACGTCATGGGCAAACCATCTAAATATAAATTATTGAGTAAAACGATTGGGGTTTTCTTCGTGAGGGAATTGGCTCTGACTTGCTGTATAAAGCGTTCGAAATAAATATCAGGATCAAACTTAGGTGCGTTAATAATCACGATATGATTATTCATAGGGCCTCCACAGATGACAAAACTCGCAAATCATCCATGGTGCAAGCAAACAAGGGTTACTGTGGAAAAGTATAGAAGGCAGAAATCCTCATCGCCATTTTTCAATTAAACAAATCAACATGTTATGGCGCCTCAGCTACCAAGCCACCACCACATCTTCTCTTTGGATTGCATAACGAGCTGGGGTCTTATTCAACTTCGCAATGGCAAAGCGTGGCTGAACCTGAGTAATAGTCGCTTTTACCTTGGTGTCATGTAATTGAGTTAGACCTTCTTGATCGAGATTATAAAAGGTACTGGTACGAAACACAGTCAACTCATCCCCTGGACGCATACCCACGCTGCCGCCGGTATCTAAACGAATATAATCACCTGATGTATCTATGATCTTCGCCATATAGGGCTGACAGCCAAGATTGGTATTTAAATCATCCACCACCTTGCTCAGTGCATCTTTCACGTGCTCGCCAAAATCACTCTTCCAAAATACTGACGTTGCAAATCCTGTACGCTGAAAATCGTCATATTCCCACACGCCAGCAGTGGCGTAGGTATTTTGAAACATTAACGCGCCGCTAATGCCATCGTGCACATACACATCTAATACGAAATTGCGCATACGTTTTTCACGGGACAAACCAATGATATCTAAGGATTGATCCCATAAGCGTGGAACATCCGCATCTGGATTAATCATATCCAAATCTCGAATCACACCACTCACCACAAACTGCGCACCCAATTCTTTTGCCAACTCCACCGAGTTAGTGAGTCGCTGTAAATTGTTTTGCGACGATGGTGCTCGATCCACACTGCTAAACATCAATACGTGTCCAGAATCCATGGCATGCAAACGGTGATGGCCATTGATCGTATTGGCTAGCACACTGGGTAAGTGTTGTTCGATATTTTGTAAGCCACCTAATACGGCTTGCTTCGGTGTTTGTAGCGCAAATCCAGCCACGGCCACCGCTTTACGATAACCGTTGCCTTCATTCATGGCACATTGACCTTCTTCGATAAACTCTGCGCGAAGCTTGATTTCTAAAATGCCTTGGCTGATTTTTTCTTGCAGAATGCGCACATGACGAAACTGCCCATTGGTTTTCAGGCTCATTTGGTCAGAGGTGATTAATCCATCCACCAGCATTTGTGATGAATGAATAGAGCCGCCCATTTGCAACGAAGCTTGGCGCAGGGCATCGCGAATGGCTTGGTCACGACTGGTTTCCATATCGTCCACTAATACAGCCGAACCGATGGCAGTAATTTCTTTCGCCTGCACTGAAAGCGCAATAAAAAGACTGAATAAGAAAACCATTAAACCTTGCATGACCTTTCTCCCCTGAAGTGTCCACTCAAGCGTTAAACCTTAATCCACGAAGTAATGATTGGTTTCTGGAATGGCCGATTGGCTTTGTACGCGATTAATATCTTGATAACGGCTGGTCTTAAGACCGCCCTTACCAGAGTGCATCACCTGCGTACGACAATCCGCGTTAAAACGCATGGAATTTTCTGTGGTTAAACAATTACGAAAGCCTGCATCGATCACCATTTCTAAAATGGTTTCCACACTGCCATCTTCTAAGACATCGGATGACACCACGCGCGCACCATGGATAAAGGTATCCACATAGGTACGGAAGCTATCATTTTGTACAACCAGATCTCGCACGGTAGAACTACCGCTGATTTTAGTGCCATAAACCCGTTCCGCCATGGCTCGGTAGGCATCCAATCGACTAGCACGAATAGACATGAGTCGCTGCTGAACCTTGCTTTGACCCTTGGCCTTTGGATTGATTGCGCCGTAGCCCACCACTCGTAGAATCAGGGGAGCAATTGGGTCCACCTGCGTTTCCACCGGTCTCAACATGGTCTCTTCTGAAATGGTTGCGACATCTTCCACTTCATCATCGTCCCCAAACCCCAACATACTGCAACCACTCAGTGGCGACAGCAAAACAACTGCCGCCAGCGACCATGCTACCTTATTCATGCCTTACTCCTTCCAATTCAGGGCTCACCTTGCCCATGTCTTGAAAAGTTTATCGGCCATTTTTGGGTAAGTTTTAGCTTTGAATCTCGGCTTTTTTTATTTTGGCATTCGCCGCTAGACGTTTAGCGACAGATCGAATTGCTCCTTGGTGATACAACACCAAGGCCAACAAAATAAAACTAGCTCCTATCCAAGTGCGAGAATGCAATGCTTCATTCGCCACATACGCCCCCAGTAGTAACGCCAATACCGGCGTGATAATCGTGATCAACGCCACACTGGATGCCGTTAAGTGATTCAACAAAAAGTAATAGCCAATAAACCCCGCAACCGAACCCAGTGTCGCTAAGTAAACAATGGCCCAGATAGATGTAGCACTCACTTCGTGTGGTAAAGGCCCACTCAAGCACACCCACATAAGACCATAAATGGGAGCGGACAACAGCAGCGCACCCGTGGTCTGCTCTAAAGGATGCATGGATTGCTCAGGTTTAAACACATTTAATCGCTGTAACAACACCGAGCTCACACTGTGAAAATTCACCCCAAGCAAGAGAACCAGCAGCGCCATCACCAAGTGAGAACCGATAGTGACACCCTGAGCAAAAATGGTGTACAAACCAAACACCGCCAGCAACATACTTAATACTTGCAACACACTTAAGCGAGTCTGCGGAATCAACACCAAACAATACAGGCTCACCACCAACGGGGATAAACCCCATACTACTGCGATCAAACCACTGGGTAGCGATTGCGCCGACCAATATACACACAGCATGGCGCCACTTACCGCCAATGCGCCCACGAAATAGCGGTACACCGCTTCACGATTAAATCGAAATGGGATCGACAACACTCGCAGCATGATGAAACACAAAATTAAACTCAGCCACATACGAATAGCTGATGCCTGAATATAATCCAGAGAATCCACACTCAACCGAATAAACAAAGGCGTTGTGGACCAAATCAACACCACAGATAAATACACGCTGGCGACTTTCATTGTCTTCCCAATTTAAACAAAGTTAATAACACCATTCCAAAATAACGCACGGCAAACACCTAGCTATCGCCATTGCTTTTCCACAGTCCAAAAACGAAAAAACCGCGGAACAAGCCGCGGTTTTTGAAATTAGAAATGCACAGTCATCTTCATCTCAAAAACACACGGCAACGGGCGCGTCGTAACCACTGGCAGACGCGCTTCGCAGGAATGTTCATGAGAATAGAAATATTTTGCATCAGCAGACTATAGTGATTGAACGTGCACCAAGCAAGTGCTCCATTGTTAAGAAATGATGTATTTTCGTTTTTCTAGCGACGAATTCACAACTTCGGGGTTTCCATACTCAAGTATTACTCTAAACTATAAAACGAGCATCTATCTATGCCATTACGCTCTTACGCACGGGTGGGGAATCTGTTGGTATCCGCTATTCTTAGAGTCATGGCTATCTTTTATTGAAGGGACCAATCAATGACAAAAATGAACCACAAACTTCTCTTGGGAGCCGCGATTGCATTTGCCTCCTTACAGCAAGCCCACGCCGTGCCGTTTGCACCAGCCGATGCGCGCGCCATGGGTATGGGTGGCACAGGGGTTTCCTCAGCGGAAGTTGCCAGTACCGTGCAATACAACCCTGCTCTTTTAGCCACCACTCGTGATGACGATCATTTTGGTTTGAAAATTCCGCAATTTGCGGTTTCTGTGGCGGATGATGATGGCTTCATCGATGCGGTAGAAAATTTCGACGATACCGATGAAAGCGGCAATACCAATATCGATCTACTGCAAAACGCTTTAGATGTAGCAAGCACAAGCCTACCTAACCTTGAAGCAGCTGTACAAGCGTTAAACTCAGCAGATAGCGCCGCCGCTCTCGATACTGCCCGTGACAACTTAAATGCAGCCCTTCTTCCTCTCCAGGGCACAGTAACCAGCAACCCTGGCGCTACAGAGCCAGACTCTGATTTAGTTATATACTCTGATTTAATTGCGGATGATCTAGATAAACTTAATAACAAAGCTCTACGTATTAACATAGGTGGTAATGTCGCCCTTGCCGTACCCAGCAAAAAGTTCTCTCTCGCATTGAGCGCTGGCGCACAAGCGGCATTTTCTGGACGTGTTTTAGTGTCCAATGAAGATAGCGACCTGATGCGTAACTATGCGATTGCGTCTAACTTATATCTCGATTCAGTTGTGGATGTACAGCAATCCCTAGATACATTAATAGACGCACAAACAGCATTAGAGGCAGATCCAGGCAATACTGCATTACAAAATGCAGCTGCCGCAGCAGCTGATGATCTTGATGCAGCTCAAACAGCCGTAGATGACTTCAGTTATGGGGGAACAGCCGGCCAAGGAAATACCGTAATATTCACCAATGGTGCTCTTGTTGAAACCGATACCAACCTAACATCACAAATTCAAATGATTGGTGTATCAATTGCGGATATTGGCTTGACGGCCTCGCGCGTTTTTAACATTAAAGGCCATGATATTTCGTTTGGTATTACACCAAAATTACAAAAAATAACCATATTTGATTACATCCAAGACTTGGATTCAGAAGACGAATTCGACAGTGATACCATCACAGAAAATACTGAAGATTACTCTTCATTCAATATTGATCTAGGCGCTGCTTATCAGTTTGGCTCTGAAGGTCAATTTCAAACAGGCTTGGTAATCAAAAACCTAATGGGTAAAGATTACGAAAGTACCACTGGCTATGAAATTAGTGTGAGCCCAATGGTACGAGCAGGTATTAGCCATCGCACTAGCTGGACCAAAGTCGCGTTTGATTTGGATTTAACCGAAAACGATCCGATTGCATTTGAAGACCCTACTCAATACGCGGCACTAGGTGCTGAGTTAAACGTCTTCCGTATCGTGCAACTACGTGCTGGTTACCGTGCTAACCTTGCAGGCTCTGACCAAGATGTCGTAACCGCCGGTATTGGCTTATCTCCACTTGCGATCCATTTGGATCTTGGTGTCATGGCTAACGCCAGCGACCCAGAAAAAGAAGCCGGCATTGCTTTGGAATTCGGTGTTGAATTCTAAATAAATACGGCTTTTCAAAAAAACCCTCAACTGACATTGAGGGTTTTTTTATGCCCCATATCAATTCCCATTCAGCAAACCCTTCTCTCAAAAGTCCCATTTCGTATACACTAAGCAAAATCTCAAAGACGCCAACATCATGAATATTTATCTAGTAGGCGGCGCGGTTCGCGACCAACTACTAAACATTCCTTCCAAAGATAAAGATTGGGTTGTGGTCGGCAGTACCCCTGATGAGCTCATAGCCGACGGCTATAAACAAGTGGGCGCCGACTTTCCTGTTTTCTTGCACCCACAATCTCAAGAAGAGTACGCCCTAGCTCGCACTGAACGCAAATCTGGTCATGGCTATCAAGGCTTTAGCGTGGACTTTGGCAAACATGTCACCTTAGAAGACGACTTGATTCGCCGAGACCTGACCATTAATGCCATGGCCCAAGATGAACATGGCAAAATTATTGACCCATTTCATGGTCAAGCAGACATACAACACAAAATATTACGCCATGTAAGCGAAGCGTTTAGCGAAGACCCGTTACGCGTTCTGCGCGTCGCCCGCTTTGCCGCGCGTTTTCATCACTTAGGGTTCACCATTGCCCCCGAAACCCTTGAGCTGATGCAATCCATCAGTGAGTCTGGTGAGTTAAAGCACCTCACCCCAGAACGCGTATGGGTAGAAACTCAAAGAGCGTTACACGAAAAAAGTCCTTGGATATATTTTGAAACCTTAAAAGATTGCAATGGCTTACAAGCAACATTTACTGAATTGGATAAATTGTTTGGCGTGCCACAACCACCTCAGCATCACCCAGAAATTGATACCGGTTTGCACAGTTTATTATCACTAAAACAAGCCAGCTTACTCAGCCAAGACGGTGATGTGCGTTTTGCCGCACTCATGCACGACTTAGGTAAGGCCTTAACCAAACAAGAAGATTGGCCAAGACACATCGCACATGAAACGTTAGGTCTTAAACCTATTCAAGCCATGTGCGATCGTTTAAAAATTCCGAATACGTATCGGGAACTCACCCTAAAAGCTTGTGAATTTCACACTCATATTCACAGAGCCTTGGAGTTAAAAGCCAGTACAGTCCTAAAAGTATTTAAACAGTGTGATGCCCTAAGAAAACCGGATCGCTTTGCGAAACTGCTGTTAGTTTGTGAAGCGGATGCCAAAGGAAGAACTGGCCTAGAGAACACACCTTATCCACAAGTCCAATACATGCAACGTATGCTGGAATCATGCAACCAAATTAATAATCAAGCCATTATTGCCAGTGGTGTAAAAGGTGCTGAAATCGGCAAAGCCATAGATCAAGCCAGGCTTGACGCCATTACCCAAGCACAATCGTTAGAGAAAAATAAATGAATAAAACGGCCTTAATTACTGGAGGTGCTCAACGCATTGGCGCCGCCATCGCTCGTCGCCTGCATGACAATGAATACGACATCTTTTTGCACTACGGCCAAAGCAAACAAGCTGCTCTAGCACTTCAAAAAGAACTCAATGAAAAGCGCCCTGAATCTTGCGTCTTAATCAGCGCTGATCTTACCGATGAAAATAGTCCTTTCATCATCGAAGAATGGTTTAGTGAATTTCATCGTCCACTGGATATTTTAATTAATAATGCGTCACAATTTTTCCCCACCCCTTGGCAAGATGCCAAGCCTAGTGATTGGCAAAAAATCATAAGTAGCAACGTTCAGACGCCTTTTTTTCTCATCCAAAAAATGCTGCCGTTTTTGACCGCTGTCAACGGTCAAGTGATTAACCTTATTGATATACATGCAGAACGCACTTTAGAACAACACCCTATTTACAGCGCATCAAAAGCCGCATTAAAAAGCTTAACTCTGTCCCTTGCAAAAGATGAGGGTTATCGCATTCGTTGTAACGGTGTGAGCCCTGGCGCCATTTTATGGCCCGACCAAGAAGACAACATGGATGACGAATCGAAGCAAAAAATCTTAAATAAGATTCCCATGAAACGCCTTGGCAGTGTAGATAATATCGCAGATACGGTTTTATTCTTATGCCACAACGATTACATCAACGGACAAATCATTAACGTAGATGGTGGTCGTACTGTTTACAGCTAAACAAAAAAGCAGGTTGAAAAACAACCTGCTAATTTTCATGAAGACAATTGGACCTGCCAGAGTTTTTGCGAGTCTTTATCGAAGAAAAACCACAAACGCCCATAGGTCACTTGCAATTCAGGGTGTACTTCATTAGCGGCAATGTCATTCATGGGCAATAACACAAATGCGTTTTTAGTGATTTCATCTCGCGGTAATTGTACGCCGTCGAATTCACCAACCAAATGATCATAGGTTAGAATATCAATATCCAGAGTTCGACCACTAAACTTGGGCCCGCTACGCTCGCGACCATATTGATCTTCTATGGCTTTTAATTGCTCATTTAGTTCACCCACGCTTAATTGGGTTTCAAATTTTGCCACAAGGTTGTAAAAGTTATCCCCATCAAAGCCAACGGCTTCACTTTCATAAATAGGTGACAATACCAGCGCGCCAAATTGTTCTGCCAACGCCTGTAAACATCCACTGATATTCTTTTGCTTGTCTATGTTACTGCCAATACTGACATAAACTTGAGCCATGAATGAATCCTATTTCTTACCGCGCTCGATCATAACACCCACGCCCTTAGCTTGAGGAATCGCCGTTGGCTTAGTGAGCTTTAATTGCAGCCAAGGTACATGAAATTCTGACATCAGAATGTCGGCCACCGATTCTGCCATGGTTTCCACCAGTAAAAACTCACTGCCTACTATAAAATCAATTAAGCGATCGCAAACTGCTTTATAATTTAGTGCTTTTTCAATATCTTCCGATTGAGCTGCGGGCTTGTTATCCCACGCCATTTCTAAATCAAGGCGTACGATCTGCTTAACTTCGCGTTCCCAGTCGTAAATACCGATGATGGTTTCGATTTCTAAACCATCGATGAAAACTTTATCCATTGTGTACCACTAGATGTTGAATGTGAGATGAGAAATGCAGGCTCAACCACAAATGCTTTATTTTTTGTAAGAGGAGCTTCAAATACTCTCTAAGGTGTCCATGGGCCAGCGTGGGTGCACCACTATTTCCTGCCCATCCTTTTGCCCAGCCTTCATACGCTGACATCCAGCATACGCAATCATGGCACCGTTATCGGTACAGAATTCTGGGCGCGGATAAAACACTTCACCGCCAAGCTTATCCATTAAACCATGTAGTTTTTCGCGCAAATATTTATTGGCACTCACACCGCCTGCAATAACCAAACGCTTGCGCCCAGCTTGCTCCAGAGCACGTTTGCATTTTATAGCCAAGGTATCCACTGCGGCCTGTTCAAACGCTAAGGCGATGTCGGCTTTATCTTGTTCGGTTAAGCCGGTCTCTTCTTGGCACTTAGCAATGGTATTGCGGGCAAAGGTTTTTAAACCACTAAAAGAAAAATCTAATCCAGGGCGATCCGTCATTGGGCGAGGAAACTTAAAACGTCCAGGCGTACCCTGCTGCGCAAGTTTAGCGATGTGCGGACCGCCTGGGTAAGGCAAGTCCATCATCTTCGCGGTTTTATCAAACGCCTCACCGGCTGCATCATCAATGCTTTCACCCAGCACTTCATACTGGCCAATGCCTTTTACATCCACCAGCTGGGTATGGCCGCCACTCACAAGCAGCGCCACAAATGGAAACTCTGGCGCATTATCTTCTAATAAAGGGGCTAATAAATGTCCTTCCATATGGTGAACAGCCAAAGTAGGCAAACCCCAACTCCAAGCTAGGCTGCGCGCTAAGCACGCACCCACCAATAACGCCCCAGCCAAACCTGGGCCTGACGTGTAGGCGATACCATCTAATTCTTCACTGGTGGTGTTCCCTTTGGCCATAACCTCTTTAATTAAGGGTATCGCCTTACGAATATGGTCACGACTGGCCAACTCCGGCACCACACCACCATAAATCGCATGCATTTCTACCTGACTGTACAGCGCATGGGACAATAAACCCATTTCGGAATCATAAATGGCGATTCCCGTTTCATCACAACTGCTTTCTATGGCTAAAACCCGCATGAACAACCTCATATTTTTTGCGCGTGACATTTTACGCAGCCCAGTGCCATAACACCAGAACCCAGTGGCCATGGGGCTTTGCCCTGACAAGCACGGGGTTTGCACTATACTCGTCAGAGCTTTGCAATTACAGGGCAAAGCGAGTAGAATCCCCCGCCTCAATAGGGCCTGAGTGGATAAAAACCGCTCAGAGTCAGGAAACTGATTAATTCCTAGTGAGTGTGGAGCCATGCTCACTAAGTCAACTGATACACATAGGGTAGATTGAATGCCACAAGTTAAAGTAAAAGAAAACGAGCCATTTGACGTAGCACTACGTCGTTTCAAGCGTTCTTGCGAAAAAGCCGGTGTACTTTCTGAAGTACGTCGTCGCGAACAGTTCGAAAAGCCAACTGCTGAGCGTAAGCGTAAAAAAGCAGCTGCTGTTAAGCGTCACCAGAAAAAAGTTATGCGTGAACAACGCAAGATGACTCGTCTTTACTAAGCCATAAACTGATATAGAGACACAAACATGAGTGAGCAAGGACTGGTTCAACAATTAAAAGATGCAGTAAAAGCTTCAATGCGTGCTAAAGATAAGCAACGCACTCAAGCACTGCGTCTGATCCAAGCCGAGCTCAAACGTGTTGAAGTTGACGAACGCATCGAACTGGATGACGCTCGTGTCCTTACCATTATGGATAAAATGGTAAAACAACGCCGTGATTCTATTAAGCAATATGAAGACGCTGGTCGTACCGAACTTGCCGAAGTAGAACACTACGAAGTGAGCGTTATTCAGGACTTCCTACCAGAAGCCCTATCTGCGGAAGAACTTTCAGCCATTGTGGATAAAGCAGTGGCTGAAGTTAATCCAGCTGGCATGCAAGACATGGGTAAAGTCATGGCTCTTGTTAAGCCTCAGGTACAAGGTCGTGCCGATATGGGTGAAGTAAGCAAACTGGTTAAAGCCAGCTTCGCATAATACTTGGCCTAACGATCTCTTTTAAGATCCCTATCAAACTGGCATCCTAGCCATCTGTTTATGATCGAACCGCCTTACAAGCCGTCCACGAATTAAGTGCATGGCGTAAATCGGTATTTATAGAAGTCATGATTTTTCTTTAGCCTCTATACGTAGGCAATTGTTGTACAGATAGGTTTAATACATTGGCTGGTCGTATCCCCCAAAATTTCATCGATGATCTATTATCCCGCGTTAACATCGTCGACGTGGTGGATGCCCGTATTCGCCTCAAAAAAGCCGGTAAAAATCACAGCGCCTGCTGCCCATTTCATAGCGAAAAGACGCCATCGTTTACCGTCGCTTCAGACAAGCAGTTTTATTATTGCTTTGGGTGCGGCGCCAAAGGCAACGCCATCGGCTTTGTCATGGAATACGACCACATTGATTTTCCAGAAGCTGTTGAGCTGCTAGCGGGTACCGTGGGCCTTGAAGTCCCAAAAGAAGAAACCACCCCGTTTCAGCAGCAACAACAGAAAGAACGCGCTAATTATTACGACTTAATGGCCAGCGCTAATGCTTTTTATCAACAACAGCTACGCTTTCATCCCGATAAAGCCGCCCCAGTTGATTACTTAAAGAAGCGCGGCCTTTCCGGCAAAGCCGCTAAGTATTTTGAAATCGGCTTTGCCCCTGCTGGCTGGGATAACCTCAAAAACGCCTTGGCCACAGACGAAGACAAGCAACAAGCCCTCATTGATACCGGCATGCTCATCAGCAAAGACGATGGCAAATGTTACGACCGCTTTCGTAATCGGGTGGTATTCCCTATTCGCGATGTACGTGGCCGCACTATAGGTTTTGGCGCTCGCACCTTAGGCGACGACAAACCCAAATACTTAAACAGTCCCGAAACTCCCATCTTCAACAAGGGACATGAACTGTATGGTTTATATGAATGCCGCCAGATTCGCCAACCCCTCAAACGCTTTGTGGTGGTCGAAGGCTATATGGACGTGGTGGCATTGCATGAATTTGGTATTCATTATGCGGTGGCCACACTAGGTACCGCCACCAGCACCACCCACTTACAAAAGTTATTTAAGATCGCCCCTGAAATTGTATTTTGTTTCGATGGCGACGAAGCCGGTCGCAAAGCGGCCAAGCGTGGCTTGGAACTGGTATTGCCCGTATTAGAGGATGGCCAGCAAATTCGCTTTATGTTTCTACCAGAAGGTGAAGACCCAGATACCGTGGTGCGCAAAGAAGGTAAAGAAGGGTTTGAACAACGCCTGCATCACGCCCAAGGCATCAGCGAATTTTTACTGCAAACTCTCAAACAAGACATTGATGATAGCGACAGCCTTGAAGGTCGTGCACGCCTTGCCAAATTAGCCGCCCCCATGATTCAACAAATTCCAGGTACTGCATTAAAAAGTTTATTTTGGCAGGCATTAGCAGAAGAAACCCGCTTGGATACCAGTGACTTAAAAGAAATGGGGCAAGCGGAAGAGAATATTCACCTAATGCGCGAACAACAACGTGAATATCAGGTAAGCGCAGCGCAACAAACTGAACCGCACTACCACCCAAGCGAATATGACAACCGCGACCATCATTATGATCATTACACGGAAGCGGCACCTCAACAGGTAGTTGAGCATCCACTCATAAAGCAAGCGATCGCGTTAGTACTCCACGCACCCAATGTCATACAAAGCTTTGGTGATCTTACCTTCTTACAAACGTACGAAGGCCATTACAGTCACTTATTGCAATCACTGATCAACAAGCTGCAAGCCTCGCCTCAGCAAAGTCTGCTAGACGCTTTAAGTTTGCTTGCCACAGATGATCACTACCAAGAATACAAAGACATTACCGAACAACATAATCGCAAGAGTGGCCACCTTAGCCAAGAACAAGAAGCCACTGACTGCCTGAGCCAGCTCAGAACCAAAGCCGCGAAAAAGGTCCGTGATGAGCTTTTAAAGAAAGCCAGCAGCAAGGGTGGCTTTAAGCATCTACAATCAGAAGACCAACAACTGTTCCAATGGGCCAACACCATTATCGAATTGAACCTTTTGCACACCAAACTCATCAGAGCAGGTGGCAAGTTAGAATTGCTCAGCCCAGCGGAACAGGAGAAATATCGCCAATTAACCGGATTAGCCCCTTGAAAGGGCAAAAATTAACCCCATTATCAATCACTTAATCACATCAGTGCTGGATAACCCGTAACCAGATGACTATAATTGCGGGTTCGATTCGCGTAACAGTACAGGACAACACAGGGTATATATGGCCGCCACACAACAGTCCCGTCTTAAAGAGCTCATAGCCAAAGGCAAGGAACAAGGTTACCTAACCTATGCTCAGGTAAATGACCACCTTCCAGATGACATTGCCACACCAGAACAGGTTGAAGACATCATCCGCATGATCAACGACATCGGTATTACCGTTGCCGAAGTTGCGCCGGATGCAGACACCTTACTAATGGGCGACAGCACTACGGATGAAGCAGCAATGGAAGAAGCTGCTGCCGCACTTGCCGCCGTTGAAAGTGATGTAGGCCGTACAACCGACCCAGTGCGTATGTATATGCGTGAAATGGGTACCGTTGAGCTATTAACCCGTGAAGGGGAAATCGTCATTGCAAAACGAATCGAAGAAGGTATTCGTGAAGTAATGGCCGCCCTATCTTATTTCCCTGGCGCCGTTCGCACCGTATTAAACGCGGTCGAAGAATCCATGGCGGACGAAGAAATTAACCGTCTTGGCGACGTATTCAATGGCTTCATTGACGCCAGCGATGATGATCCAGTTCCGGCCACGCCAATTTCTGCAGAAGACAAAGCAGAAAAAGAAGAATCTGAAGACGGTGACGACGATGACGACGATACGGCTGACGCCCCTTCTGGCCCAGATCCAGAAGAAGTTAAACGTCGCATGGCTGAAATCGAGAAGCAGCTAACCAAAACTGAAAAAGCCATCGAAAAACATGGCCGCGGCAGCAAGCAAGCGGACAAAGAAAATGCCATTTTGGCTGAGCTATTTGCACCGATTAAATTATCGCCAAAATACTTTGATGACCTAGTAGGCATGGCTCGCGATAACTTGGACGCTATTCGCGCACAAGAACGCAACATCATGAGCATCCTAACCCGCAAGTGCAAGATGAATCGTCAAGAGTTCATCAAATCCTACCAAGGTAACGAAGGTAATGTTGAATGGGTGAGCGAGCTTGCCAACAGCGGTAAAGACTACGCCGAATCCGTTACCAACAACAAATACGATCTAGAACGTGCGCAGAAGAAAATTGCGCAAGTTGAAAAACGTGTGGGCATTGAAATTGTCGACATCAAAGAAATTAATCGTCGCGTAAGCATAGGTGAAGCCCGTGCCCGTCGTGCGAAAAAAGAAATGGTCGAAGCCAACTTACGTCTGGTTATCTCCATTGCGAAAAAATACACCAACCGTGGTTTGCAATTCTTAGACTTAATTCAAGAAGGCAACATCGGCCTAATGAAAGCCGTTGATAAATTCGAATACCGTCGTGGTTATAAATTCTCCACCTACGCCACATGGTGGATTCGTCAGGCAATCACTCGTTCGATCGCCGACCAAGCCCGTACCATTCGTATTCCGGTACACATGATCGAAACCATCAACAAGCTAAACCGTGTGAGCCGTCAAATGCTTCAAGAAATGGGCCGCGAAGCGACCCCTGAAGAATTGGCTGAGCGCATGGATATGCCTGAAGACAAGATTCGTAAAGTACTGAAAATCGCCAAAGAACCGATCTCCATGGAAACCCCAATCGGTGATGATGAAGATAGCCACTTAGGTGATTTCATCGAAGACGTGAACGGTTCAAGCCCAATTGATCACGCCACCGAAACTGGCTTGATCGACGCTACTCGTGGCGTACTTGGCGGCCTTACCGCGCGTGAAAGCAAAGTACTGCGTATGCGTTTTGGTATCGACATGAACACTGACCACACGCTAGAAGAAGTGGGCAAACAGTTCGATGTAACCCGTGAGCGTATTCGTCAGATTGAAGCGAAAGCATTGCGTAAACTGCGCCACCCAAGCCGCAGTGACCACTTGCGTTCATTCTTAGATGAATAAAAACCGCTAAAAATCATAGACTTAACACTATGAAAAAAGAGCCAAGGACTTTATAATCCGAGGCTCTTTTTTTATGGCTCCTGCCATAACCTTAATTACAAATTAAAGATACTCATCTTTAACTGTAACATTAAGGGCCTGTAGCTCAGTGGTTAGAGCAGCGGACTCATAATCCGTTGGTCCACAGTTCAAGTCTGTGCAGGCCCACCACCTTTTTCTTGAGTCAAATCAATAACTTACAGCAATTAAACCAAATTTAAACCACTAGCACCCATATATTTTAAAAGTTGTATAGACGCATTAAAAGTTGTATAGATTTAGCCTGCACTTTTTAATGACTATTCAATTCAGTTGGTGCTTATCGTGTCTAATTATTTTTTAACTAAAACTTGGGGATTCAATCCCTCGAACCACCCTATTCTGGGCTTTGGTGCTGACGGAGCAATAAAAAGCTATTTACGGGATTCTGACGATGAATCATGGGTGCTAATAGCAGCAACGGCAAACGACAACTCACTACCTGAAGAGCAAGGCCGACTACTTGGAATGGTTAAACTTGGTAGAAACCAAGTCGATAGTGAAGCAGTGCTAAACCTCATCAAAACTGAAATAAAGCCATCGGATCGAGATACAGAGGGGCGGTATCGCTGGCCTTATGGGCTACCTATGCTTGAAGCTTATGCATTCGATGGTAAACCCAAATTGAAAGACTTATTCGGTCACGGACTAGCAGGGATGGTATGGGCTCAAACTGCACGAGACATTAGCATCGACTCTTCTATGCCTGAAAATAGCATCGGAATTATAGAGAGCCTTCCTAAAACTAAATGCTTTATTCACGATATTCCGGAGTTCAACAAAGTTAAATATCAGCAAGAAATGCTTGCTGCCGGAAGAGGGAGATCAATAACTGGGCCAGGCCCTTCTAGTGAACGCTCAGCCGGTATATGTAAAGACGGTAACCCAGTAGTATATATGCTCAAGCTTACTGGGCATTCTGAGCAGTCCATTTATAAAATTGGTTATTCCCAGAATCTAGATCGTAGACTTAAGGAACTAAATAAAGGGCTAATCTATGGGATCACTGGCTTGCAATGGGAAGTTATTAGAGAACAGGCTCATATCAGTGGAATTGCTGCATATACTTGCGAACAGCTAATTCATGAAAGATTAAAGACTCATTTAGTTTCAGGTGAAAACGAGATCTACAACCTAAAAGAGAAAGTAATCGAATCAGAATTTAATAGCGTTATTGCTGATGTTGATTATATGTTTCCGGAGATACAGCAGAAGTATTCGGACAACTTCAATGACATATCAGAAATAGGCTTAGAGAAAACCTACCCTTAATAAAGCGAGGAAAATATTTTAAATTTCTCATTAATCTGGCCTGCACTATTTAACATGCCCTTAAGAGAGTCGATTTCAGATAAGGTTATTTCACCTGAATCATATTTTTCCCGTAAGTCATATATAGCTTTATGATGCCTGTTTAAAACATAAAGCTCATTTCTATGAATCACCACGCCAGTTACAACCTTAGGATCAGAAGCTTTAAAATTAGACTCTTTATGATAGCTATAGCCTGATCTATGGATCTGCTTTTTGATCTCCCAAATCATTTGCTTAGAAATACTAGAACCAGAAAAAGTTAGATCATCAACATAGCATGTAAACACAGACTCATAAGAGTTTGATATTCCATTAATCTTATCAAACAAGTCTTTATTGCAATGAAAAGCTAAGGCTTGGCTGATTTTACTACCTGTCGGGATATGACCATCATATGTGCAGCACCCTGAGAGTATTTCAGAGACATCTGGAGAGCATTCCATTGTCTTATTAAAAAAGCGATAAACAGAGTCTCTCGTGATTGATTGAAAAAACGACTTAATATCAAGCTTGCTAAGCTCAATACATTTTTTATGACTCTGGGCGTTGGTAATATGGCTCCTCTTTTTCGTCCCTGAATGTAAATAGTCAGGAGTCTCCAATCTACTTAGTAAAATGAACAGGCGTCGATGTAACGCCTCCAAAAGCTTCTTAGGAACTTGAACCTCACGAGGCTTATTGTTTTTCCCAATTACGTCAAAAACCTTAAAATTAGAATTGTTCTTTGCAAGAAATTGAATAGAACTGAGCGGTGTATTTAGTAGATCGCTTAGCTTTTTTTTAGATCTAAGCCTATAAAGTGGAGATTGGTTGTAATGATATTTTTTCACTAGAGTTAGCTACTTACCAATAGGCTATTTGAATAGTGGTCTAATGGACCGAGGATCTTAATTATCTCTCGAATTTCATCTATCAAGCTCCATAGAATCAATTTCAAGATGAACCTAACGGTTCTTTTAAGTGCTTTTTTTACAAAGCTATCTTCGGTCTGCGGCTTCTTATTGGTATCGTCTGTCATGCGATATTCCTCTATTGGTTACGATGATCCGAATTGATCACCTCTCACAGTAACAATGGGCGAGGAATAGGAGTAAAGACGCAGTTTTACCATTAGACTCCAAAGCCGTTCCTTCTCACGGAACGGCCTGCACCCTAGCTATCCCATAAGTAATAACTATGACTGACTTTCATGAGCTATCGGAACGGGACAAGGGGCATTGTTAGAGGCAAGCCTCCACGAGATATGACTATCTCCAGTTTTGTGAGGATCTCCTTTACCAATAGCTACAATATAGGGGCGAAAGGCATTAACTTCAAGCTGCCAAAATACGTTCAGTGGATGGGTCCATTCCAGCCTTAAATAGACTTTCATTACATTTTCGTGTTGATCTATTTGCGATATTCTATCGGCTGAACAAGTAGATCTACTTATACGGTATTACATCAAGGATAGTTGTTTGAATAATATATGTGAAATGTTCTCAAGAGGCCGCCTTCATCATTCCGCACCTAGCGATATTAGAACTCAGCTAGATAGTGAAGCAGATAGAAGACTTGAAGCACTAGTTTACGAAGAGCTATTCAAAGCACATCTCGGAAAAAGTCTATTAAATGGTGATTCACATTGTTCTGACTGGGTAATCTGCAGTGCTCCAAGTGGCAATAAAGTATTCTACAAAGCCATTCGTAAGAAAGACCTTGGTAACTTAAATAGAGCATCAAGAGAGTTCATTAACGCAGTAGATGAGCAAGCCTATTTTGTATATGAAGAAAACAACAACATATATGCTTATGACACTATTACTGGGGTTACAACTGACATTAAAAACACAATGCCCAACCCTTCAGCCTATGTGGATCTATCAAAACACCTTAACAGCTCAAAGAATCGGGAAAGATGTATCCGTTTCTTATTAGATAAGAACCTTGAGGTAGACGCATACCTTCTTTCACTGAATAGGAGGCTTATGAATTGCTATCTAGAATTCGGGTATCAAAGAAAAATATCTGACTTGGACGTAATAGCTTTTGTTAATAACAAACTTAGCTATATCGAGTTTAAGAGAAAGGGCCCCGCTCCTTTTGAGAAGTTTTTTGGCCTAGATACCTTTCCTCACCAGCATAATGCCAATTGGCTTAAACGCAAAGGCATCTCCTCCAAAAACATCATACTTGTGCCCCCTTTCAACGAATGGAAATTTGATAAGAAAAAAGTTCCTTTTAATAATTTCCATCATCCTAACAAATGGCAGTGGTTAGGCTGCGATCTTGAACCAATTTTAAACAGCAAAGATTTCATGTCTGCAAAAGGAGAGAAAGGCAGTATGAATAAAGGCTCTACAAGTAGAAAACAAGTGAAAATCCCTTGGGATAGCGTTCAATTAATAAACAAAGGGCTGGAATTAAGTAAGAATGACGGACTCGGCTGGCTAAACCTTAGAGATTTTCTATCTGAAAACCTCCGTGACTCCCCCAATATAGATTTTTACAAGCTAAAGGCAAGTGCAACCTAATTATCAGCCACGCATATAAAAATATGTATATTAATCCAGTATTTTCTTGATTCCTGGATCTCAATGGGAGATATTACGGAAATAATTACCAAAATGACTCCCGCCGTGAATATAGAAAAACTACAAAACGTATTGAACCTCATTGGAGAAGACCAGCTCTCTAGCCGCTTAGAGGTAACTCCCAAAACCCTGAAGAACTGGATTAAAGAGCAAGAAGTTCCAAAAGAAACACTGGTTTCAGCCAAGCTTGATGAAATTATCGACCTAATTAAAAATCCAAAAACCGCTTCTAAGAGTAAATTCACATTTATAGACCTATTCGCCGGTATAGGTGGAATCAGGCAAGGGTTTGAGTCAATAGGAGGTGAATGCGTATTTACATCTGAATGGGATAAATACTCCCAAAAAACTTACTTAGCTAACTATGGGGATAAGCATCCTGTTGTGGGAGATATAACCAAAGTTGATACTGACCTCATTCCCTCTCATGATGTTCTTCTTGCAGGCTTTCCTTGCCAACCGTTCTCTCTCGCAGGAGTTTCTAAGAAAAACTCCTTGGGGCGAGCACATGGCTTCGAATGTGAGACCCAAGGAACTCTGTTCTTTGATGTAGAACGAATCATAGAAGCAAAACAGCCAAAAGCGTTTCTTCTTGAAAATGTTAAAAACTTGAAAAGCCATGACAAAGGAAGGACTTTTGAGGTAATTAAAAGGACTTTAGAAGAAAAACTTGGGTATCAGATCTTCTATAAGATTATTGATGCAGATGGCTTTGTTCCCCAGCATAGAGAAAGAATATTCATCGTAGGCTTTCGCAAGGATTGTGAGTTTTCATGGAATGAAGTGTCTATACCTAGAAAAGGCTCTAAAACAATGGATTCTGTATTACATAAAGAAGATGGCTCTGAGGATCGTCATGGGCCGTATACGATAGGTATTCAGGGAGAAGTTAATGAGAAATACACGTTATCTACAAAACTTTGGCAATACCTTAAAGACTATAAGAAAAAGCATGAAGCTAAAGGTAATGGCTTTGGATATGGAATGGTGACCCGTGATAGTGTCGCAAGAACCATGTCTGCAAGATATCACAAAGATGGTGCCGAGATATTGGTAAGCAGAGGGGCAAGGAAGAACCCTCGCCGCCTAACCCCGAGAGAAGCGGCTCGATTAATGGGCTATAAAGACAGTTTTATAATCCCCGTATCTGATACACAATCCTATCGGCAATTCGGTAACTCTGTAGTTGTTCCTGTAATTGAAGCAATTGCCAAAGGAATGAAACCATATATATTGAATGCTGTTAAACCAAATAAAAAATCATCCCCTCAAAAAGAATTGGAACTTGCCCAATAAAGTCTCAAAGAGAGTTCCAGTAAACACAAGGCTTCTACTCCTATGAGGAATAGAAGCCAGATCTAAAATTTCTTTATAGAAAAAATTTCAAACTCCAGCCTTACGACAAATCTCTACTGGTTCTTCCGGACATAAAGCTCTCCAAATATTAATCTACCATATTTATTCATTGTAACTTTTAACATCACAACAAAGCCTGTAAATATTGTTATAGGTCAAAATCGAGACAGGGTCTTTAAACTTCAAAATCAATCAAAGCACTAACCAAGGCAAGCGTGCTTTAGCTAAAATTATGGACCTTGGATGGAAAGTCATCGTAATATGGTAGCTGTATAAAATCTAAAGAGAAATAAAGCCTACTTTTTTCAGCTTCCTACTGAGATTAAAAGTATGACTACTAGGGAAATAGACATTTATGATGAATAGCACAGGGACATACGATACTCAAAAAGCTAAAGAAATTAGCTTAGACTCTATTATCAAGATAATGAAAAACAAGGGTGTTAATAAGCTTCATATCAAAAGACTAGCTCCAAATGACAACTCTAAAAACCAGCCATATTTTGGTTCACATTTAACCGATTTACCTTTCTTACCCACTGGTAATATTGAGGCTACTAAAACAGAGTCAAATAAGCCCCTCAATGGAAGGTCAATAAAATATCTTGCATCATTAAACCTATCATGGATTGATGCAGATGGCATTGCATATCCAGCTCCAAACTCAAAACTAATTTACTACCCTCAGTATCCAGAGGTTCGATTTTCAGGCTTTCTAAAAGGCTCAAAGGTTAAATTGAGTGAATGGATGGCCCCTGAAAAAAAAGGGCGAGCTGTTGGCCGCTGGTTGATACTAGGAACAGGGAAAGACGATACTATATACTCATTTTTAGCTACACCAAACTCAGCTTTAGCAAATGAATTAACGAATAAGGAGTTTACAAAGACTAC
The DNA here is from genome assembly GCA_013373125.1 of Gammaproteobacteria bacterium. Classification (GTDB taxonomy): domain Bacteria; phylum Pseudomonadota; class Gammaproteobacteria; order Pseudomonadales; family Oceanobacteraceae; genus Bermanella. The sequence goes on from JABXIK010000041.1 coordinate 45,710, forward strand.
AGAAGTATTTTACGAATTTTCAATCGAAAACCAAATAAAGGTAGTTAATACAAGGTCTGACTTAATTAGAAAACTGAAAGAGATTCACGAAATGGGCTGGGTGAAAGGACAAAAGCTTGATTCCAACCTTATTCCTCAACCCTATAAAGCACCTAATGGTGGCGGTTATACATTAGAGTCATTACTTGGCGTATCTCCGAATGGCTATGCTGAACCGGATTACCTTGGATGGGAAGTTAAACAATTCGGTGTTAAAGATTTCCCACTTAAAAGTGCTAAACCAACTACATTATTAACACCAGAGCCTGATGGTGGGGTTTATACTGACAAGGGAGTAATTGAGTTCATTAAAATGTTTGGTTACCCAGACAAATCAGGTAAGCCCGATAGATGGAATTTTGGGGGGAAGCATTCGGTAAACAAAGAATGCTCTGCCACAAATTTAACAATGGTTTTAGATGGCTTTGATACTTGTAGTGGGACAATTACAGATGCTTTTGGAGCAATTAAATTAATAAGCAAGAAAGGTAGTGTTGCGGCTAGCTGGAGCTTCGCAAAGATAATGGATCACTGGAAGCGTAAGCACTCTCAGGCTGTTTATGTTCCATGCATGATGCGAAAATCAAAAGGCGGAACTGAATACCACTATGGAAAAGACATTGAACTTGGAACTGTAACTAATTTTGAACTTTTCTTAAGTGCAATGCTAATAGGTTCAGTATATTACGACCCTGGAATTAAGGTTGAAAAAATTTCGACTGAAAAACCAGTATCAAAAAGAAGAAGCCAATTCAGAGTTAATCATAAGCACCTGAATACGCTATACAAAAACTTCGAGTATGTTGATATTACAAATTAAAAATAAAAGCTTGATTAAGAAGTATTATAATGTTATTGACATTCTCTCTTCAAACATATACTATATGCACAACTAGCCACTAGAATGATTTTCAAAATCACTCACCGCTAGATAATGAAAATGCTTGTGGAATTAATTCACTTGTAGCTGTCACTTATAAGTGCCAATCTACTGTCTCCACCTTTTTCTCCAGATTTTTTCGGCCTTAGTCTTCAGACACTTGTGCCTTATAAAAAATCAAATATATAAATATATAGGAGAAAAAGTATGGCTATATTACGCAATGTAAAAATAGAAACGGTAGAACGAGATGGGCACTCCCTCAACGGAAATCCAATCTTTAGAATAACCCTGTCCACGGAAAGTGGCGAGTTAATACACTGTAAAAATAAGAAAGATGCATTTGTTCATCTTGAAAACCTTAGGGGCAAACGTTTATTTTCTGCAACTCTATTGGAGTCAACAGAGACTCCAACACTTATGGAGTTTAAAGAAGATAAAACATATGCATGGTATCGAAGCTTTAGAAACTCAGGAAATAATTCAGAGAATGCACTGGAATATTTAAATGATGTTCCTCATGTTGATTTTTCTGTAGGCGAAGAGAGTGAAAGCATTTTCAATAATGAAAAAAACTTTGATATTAAATGTATTATTACTTTAGCTGGTGGAGGGCCTTCTTGCTTTATGGCTGTCGGCACTACAGGGATAAAAATCCTGCATACCGAAAGTTGGGGAGAAGAGCAGCTTGTTTACTACCCGATTTGTAACTATATAACCGAACACGTTATACACTACGCGAACCCATAATATAGTAATTTATATAAATCTAACTGGGTTCTAACTTGGGAATATTCTTCCTAGGCCCAGCAGAGGAGCAAAAGGTGCAAATTAAGCCTTTTCTCCTCACATTCCGTTTTTTACAGCTTCTGCAAAGCAAGTCTTCCTTTACCTTCTTGATCGAATCACTCTGACCCATGTCTGCTATCGAGTCATAAAACTCTTTTTTTATTGGATCTTCTATTTGATCAGGCTCACTTAAAATAGTCTTCACTGCTTCAGACGTAGGATCAAAGCCCTTGAGGCTTTTTTTAATAAACGCTAATCCAGCATATACCCATTTCTTAATCTGATTTTTAAGCTTGGCATTTAAGGCTTTCAGTTTTTCATTCTCCGTTCTCAAAGAATTAATCTCACTTGTTAGCTTCATATTCTGATTAGTCAGATCCAAGCATTCTTTTACCAAAGTGTCTTTAAGTTTTTTGGCTTCTTTATAGCTACTTTCTATCAGATCTTGCTTTTCAAGGTGCCGCTTGCCTGTAATCTCTGCCGATATACCACGCTCAAACCCTAAATCACTAAATGCTTCACCAGCTAGATCTTGTATCTTAGACCAATCGCCTCTTTTCATTTTTCTAAGTGGTGCTTGCTTAGTAACTGGATCATAATTTATGAATATAAAATGAGCGTGGTAGTTCATTTTAGGTTTACCTTTGTCTTCTAGAATCAGATCTCCATTTTTATTGGTATGCCCTTCATCACAATGGAAATTAAAACCCACAGGTTGCAAGCCATATTGATCCTTTATAACCTCACCAAACTGATCCATGCATTTTGTCATTCTGTCCTTCCATTCAGGCTCTTTCTTGATCACCTCCATCTGATCAAGTGAAAATGCCAAAACTGCATCCATGAAAGTATTGGCATTAGCCTGAAACTTCTTCCCTTTAATCTTCTCAAAATCAGAAAGCATGGTCCTATATCTGGTATCAATATCAAAATTACCAAAATTCTCACCCACTAGATGATCAATTGAGTTTTTATTGTCAGCAAACTGACGTATAACATGCCCTATCTCACCAGAAGCTTTTGTGTGTTTATAGTATTTAACATTAAATGAGACGTAGTTTTTCATCATCCTATAGTTAGTATTATTATACTTACGTCATATCACATGTTGACCGCAGGTCAACCCTACTCTACTAGGTAGTGCTTTAGCCCACTAAAGCACTTCAGGAAGTGCGTGGGGTCTACGACATAAAAAAGGTGAAGCCTAGAAAGCGAAAAACGGCAAAGAAGATGCCGTTATAGAATTGAAAGATCGTTATTTACAGCTTATAGATTCAGTGGATAGTTATTTCTAGCCGCCCTCTGATTTCTCTTTTCAATAATCAGCTTGATCGCCTGCTCTAAGCTTATAATCCCCGCAATAAGATCTTTAAGTAATATTCGATGAAGCTCTAATTCAGCATCAAATTTGATACCTTCTGACTTTAAGCTAAGCCTAAATTCTTCTTCTAACTTCATTGCCCAGCATATTTCATCCATAAATCTTTGATCTTCGTCTGATATTCCTATATTCATAATTTCACCTCGTTATTTTATTTTTTTAGTTAGGTCATACTTAATTTGTTCCTTGTTAGATACATAGACAGTTGCATTAAACTTAGCAGTATGGATTTTATTCTGGGATTGGTTCCAAACGATCTGTGCATTCACGCAATAGACGTTCATATTTCCACTTTTAATGATATTGATATATCCATTATCTCTTAGATATTTAATCCCGTTATAGAGAGTTCTACGGGTTTTCCCAAAGTGCTCTTGCATTACGTCATAGCTAACCACTAACGCATTGGTCCTATCCATATTCTCCACCAGAAAGTGAAAAATCGCATTTGCTAGATAATGGTCTTTAGCTAGTTTAGCTACATTAGAATAACTACTATCATTAAAGGCTTTGAACCTTGGTTTTTTAACTTTAAACTCCCCAGTATCGGTATTCACAACTACTGGACAAGCATTCCCATGTTCATCTACTTCTGTGTATTTAATACTTTCATGTAATGTCATATTTACCTCCAAATTCTTTATGACCTACTATCGGTTTGACACAAAAATTAAATGTGTCAACCCAACCTGCGAAATTCTTTACTCATTAGTGGGTAATATTGGATACGCTACCCATAGATTTAGCTTTATAAAGATTAGGTTTTTTGCAAGAAATAGCGTCGCAATGAAACACTAAGGTGTAATTTCACAACCTTTGAAGGGCGATAAAAGCCAGTGTTTATTTGGGTTTGGTATTATTCTCTCTTATATCTATGTAATACGATGATAAAAAAGAAATCTGATGGGAAAGCTTTCAGGTAGGATTTCAATATCATGGGATCTAACTTTCTTTTAATGATTTTCGAGGGCAAGCCTCTCAAATCCCAAAAGAAACAAAATCGTTAGTTTAGCCCATGATATGTTTAAATATTTAAGCTCCCGCTGGTCGCAGCTGATGAATCACAATGGCAGAGCCATTGCTCAGATTGGGCCATAAATGACCTTTTAGAAATATACAATAGATCATTGGTTGTTTTTCCATTTGCTATATTCTAATTCAATCTCTGAGTCGGCTTTTACCTGTAAATCTTTCGGCAATTTCAGATCATATGTAAGTAACGTTACTAACTCTTTATCTACATCCGTCATTAACGCCAGATTATCCCAACAATTAGATACATATTCCCATTCATCAGAATAATAATCTTGAAGATACCTTCCCTCTATTTCCTCCCGAATGCGTCGTTTAGCACTTTTTTCTAAATCAATATCAACAAAATTGTGATTAGATGTTTCAATCTTATCCTTGAACATCTCACTGGAAATTTTTGAATAAAAAACATCAATCATCTCTGTTGAAGTATCTAAATGCCTTGCTAATTCATGATGTGACATTTTCCCTTTTAGAAGTTCGAAAGTAATATATGTATGTCTGAATGAATACAAGGTATAAATTGAACTATCATCAATTAAAACATTCTTTTCTTTTGCATAATCAATAAACTCTGTGAATCGATGATTAAAATCAGCAATTCTATTTTTGTTGTTATTTGAAAATACTACTTCATTAGGATTTTGGTTTTTATATGAAACAAACTCCTTTCTTAAATCCTCACGGTTTAAATGACGTATTTCATCATTTAACAATAACGATCCATTCCTTTTAAAAAAGCACAGATACCCAAAAAAATCTAAAATATCGTCAGTGATTACAAATTTTCTATTTGGATTTTTAGATGACAACTTACCTTTTTTTATATTTATCAGTTTGTCGTCAATAGAAACATCTTTAAATTTGAAGGAACATTCTTTACCGGATCTCAATCCCGACAAAAGCAAGAAAAAAATGTAAAAAACTGTCAATTTTCTAATCTTAACTGTTTTCTTATAGTTGCTATTTTCTGCCCATTCATGGATTAATCCACGCACGAAATGAAATGGATTTGCCTTTTCATTGTTACTTCCAAAATCTTGATTATAGTTTTCAATATATGCTTCATCTATTCCATTAACGTCAATAAAGATCCTCTTAATCTCAGACTTTCTGAAGAAACTACGGGGAATGGAATTTTTAACTTCATATTTCTCAATTACGGGGACTTTATCAGCCTTCATACATTGTATTTTTACAGCTTTTTCAAACAGCATTTTTAATGCCTTATTCAATGTATTATTTTGAGTAATAGAAGTAATTTCAGCGTCTTTTTTGAGCTGATTTATATCGTCAGTTGTAATCGACTCAATCTTTCTATCGTTCCAGAACTTGCAAACCCTAAGCTCTAAATGACGTATATAGTCAATATCCGTAGTTTTCTTTAAATCTTCGTCTTTTGCCTCAATATCACGAATTAAAGCCTTGGCTACTTTTTGGACAGTAATACTTCTTTCTTCAAAAATGCCTTTTTTCTCTAGTTCTTCGTAATGGAATTTATATTGCCAAGCCTGACGGGTAGCCTCATCAATATCAGAGGTTTTAAGGGACTTTCTAACCTCTTGCTTGTTGTGCCTTATTCGACACCACCAAACATTAGAATTTTGCTTATAAATGGCCAATCCTTTGGTCAATTTAAGGTATGTTTTTGATGACTTCGTCATGGGTTAATCATGAAATGTTGTATAGCGTATTGTATAGAATATAAAGATACTAGCTCAATACCAGTAAACATCAAGGTTCTAGAGCCTTTAAAGTTAGCTAAATTAACTCATAATCCGTTGGTCCACAGTTCAAATCTGTGCAGGCCCACCATTCTAAACCCTGTATTCATGGGGCTTTCAGCGAAACAACATCAAAATTTAAAACTCTAGTAAAATCCCTGTACTACACCTGTGCTACTGTAGTGGCACACTAATTTTAATTTTAGTATTAGGGATCAATATCCATATGAACAAATCGAGTAATCGATTCGTTACCAGTGTGGCTCTCGCTGCACTGGTTACCTTCTCCTCACATTGTTTAGCTTGGTTTGAGCCAGAATATGGAGTGTCTAGCTCCATATTCTCTCCAAAAACAATGGCCGTCCAGGAGGTAGCGAAATATCCATATAGGTATCTATCCATTAAGCCATTGCATCAAATACCAAATGATTCAACACAAAGAATAATGATAGAGCAGCTTGGAGCTCAAGGAATGATTTTCGTTGATACTAAAAGTCATCCCCAAAACAACTTAGCACAAGATGATGAACTGCTCTTTTCTGGTCGAATCTTCCTTAAGCACAGCTCTATCTTTGAGAAGTTTTTTGCCAAAGCTGATAAGCAAAAATGTCTTTTGGAAGTATATATAGACGACCAGCCATATATTGTTTTTGAAAGGGCTATCAATCATGTATATGACTTCAAATGTGCAAGCCTGCATTAACCAACTACGTTACTTTCTATTAATCCTGGTTTTTCTTAATCCAAGTTCAGTTAGTTCTTCTCCAATTAGAATCGCTACCTACAACACCAACTATCTGAGCGCATGTATAAATTCAATCCGATCAGAGGCATTCCACACCTTCAGGTCATTGCTTCGCTTTTGTATTTTAAGTCTAATGGACTCTTCTAGCATAAGGTTCTCAATAAAGGGGAATACTATCTCATCATGAGATACGGCAGGGTGAATACCAGGAGTTAAATAAAAACTTAAGTTAAGGCCTGATTGAGCCTGCTATTAGAACAATACGCTCAAGTTATCTAGAAAAGTGCTCATTTTCATCTAGACCGCACAGAATTGATCTAAACATTTCATTTCTGCTTATCAAACGAGTTTGCACAAAAAATACAGCCCGTAGGCTGCATTTTTTAATGGATACTCAAACATTTACCTTTAAGACTCAAGCGCCGAACTCACCAACGCTTTAGCCTCATCGAACAGTTGCTGTAAATGCGCTTCGCCTTTAAAGCTTTCGGCATAGATTTTATAAATGTCTTCCGTACCAGATGGACGCGCCGCAAACCAGCCATTTTCAGTAGAGACTTTTAAGCCGCCAATGGCCGCATCATTGCCCGGTGCTTTGGTTAATACATGAGTGATGACTTCACCCGCTAACGTGTCTGAGGAGACTTGCTCTGGTGACAATTTAGAGAGCTTGGCTTTTTGCTCTGGCGTAGCTGCTGCATCGATACGATCCGAGCAAGGCTCACCAAGTTGTTGTGTTAATGCTTGATACGCTTCACCAGGGTCTTTACCGGTAACCGCAGTGATTTCTGCCGAAAGAAGTGCAGGCGCAATGCCGTCTTTATCTGTGGTCCATACATGTCCGTTACGACGTAAGAAAGAGGCGCCAGCACTTTCTTCTCCGCCGAAGCCTAATGAGCCATCAAACAAACCATCAGCAAACCATTTAAAGCCCACAGGTACTTCATACAGCGTTCGGCCTATTTTATTGGCCACGCGATCTATCATGGAGCTGCTCACCAAAGTTTTACCGACAGCGGCTTGCGGCGACCATTCAGGACGATTTTGAAATAAATAATCAATGGCCACAGCAAGATAATGATTAGGCAACATTAAGCCTGTGCTGTTAGTGACAATACCGTGACGATCATGATCGGTATCGCACGCAAACGTAATATCAAATTGATTTCGACGACTAATCAAACTTTGCATGGCATGGGAGGAAGATGGGTCCATGCGAATTTTGCCGTCCCAATCCAAAGTCATGAAACGAAACGTTAAATCCACATCTTTATTTAATACGGTTAAATCTAATTTATAACGCTCGCCAATGGCGCCCCAATAGTTCACACCGGCACCGCCCAGTGGGTCCACACCCATACGAATATTGGCACCGCGAATGGCGTCCATATGGATAACATTTTCCAAATCATTCACATAGGTATTTAGAAAGTCATATTCATGGGTGATACTCGCTTTCATCGCCTGTTCAAACGGCATGCGTTTTACGCCATTTAAATTCGCTTCTAATAATTCATTGGCTTTGGTTTCGATCCAACCGGTAATGTGACCATCGGCAGGGCCGCCATTGGTTGGATTATATTTAAAACCGCCACCATCCGGTGGGTTATGGGAAGGTGTGATCACAATACCATCAGCTAAACCGCTGCTGCGACCTTGGTTATACACAATGATGGCATGTGAAATGGCTGGAGTCGGAACGTATTCACCTTGCGCAGAGATCATGGTTTCAACGCCATTAGCGGCGAGTACTTCCAGCGCACTCACAAACGCAGGCTCAGACAATGCGTGACTATCAATGCCGATGAACAAGGGCCCGTTAATGCCTTGTTTTTCTCGGTACATGCAAATGGCTTGAGTAATGGCCAACACATGATTTTCGTTAAAGCTATTTTTAAACGAGGAGCCACGATGACCTGATGTACCAAAGGCCACTCGCTGTGCCGCCACACTTGGGTCCGGCTTTTCACTGAAATACGCGGTTATTAATTTGGAAACATTCACCAATTGATTGGCGTTTGGTAGCTGTCCAGCTGAAGGATGAAGACTCATTGGGCTATCCGTGTGCAATTTAAATCATTGTGGCTACCTTACCCTATGTGCCAAATCACATAAACCAAAGTAGTCCTTTAAAACCTTGAATTAATCCGCGTTGCGGCAGCGCTCTGCAGGCACGGCTAACTGCGTGATCATATAATCTTGAAAGTCTTGTGGGTAATCTTGCTTGGCTAACGCTTTTTTCATGCACAACAACCAAGCGTCCCTTTCAGCCGCACCAATGGTTAAGTGACTATGAGCTTGAGGAATGGAAATAGGGCCGTATTTTTCACGATACAAACGCGGGCCGCCGGTCCAAGCACACAGGAAACGTGTTAATTTATCTCGAGAAACCTCTAAGTCTTGTGGGTGCATGTGACGAATTTTTTCAGATTCTTTTAGCTCCGACATGATGTCATAAAAGTCATCCACTAATTGCTTGATGCCTTCGTATTCCCCTGCGGCTTTATAGGTGGCGTCTTCTTGGCCGTAAAGTTTTATTGTCATGCTGTTTTCTCACTCTGCTTTCTTGCTTACCACAAGCAAAAAATTACATGCTGTCATATTCGCTTTGCCATCCATGGCATGGTGGCATACCACAGATTCTGCACATAAAAAACGCCCCGTAGGGCGTTCATTACGATTGTGATTTTCGGTTCATCTTGCCTTTGCGAGATTTCACTTTTTGCTGTTTCGCTTTACGAATATTATCCGTCTGCTTTAAACGTTCTCCACGTTTTGAGCGATTAAATATATGCTCTTCTTTTTTATCACCGAATGGATTTTCACCCGATTTAAACTCAAAACGAATCGGCGTGCCGCTGATTTTTAATACGCGTCTAAACGTATTGGCTAGATAGCGCTTATAACTATCCGGCAACGATGAAGTTTTATTACCATGTACCACAATAATCGGTGGGTTCATGCCACCTTGGTGGGCGTAACGCAATTTCACACGGGATGTACCCACAACTGGCGGTTGGTGATCCATCACCGCATCTTCAAGAATGCGCGTTAATTGCGATGTGGATAAATTCATATGCGCACTTTGGTAAGCTTCTTCAACCGAGTCATACAAGTTGCCCACACCGGTCCCGTGCTTGGCACTGATGAAATGCATGTCCGCCCAGTCGGCAAAGGTTAAGCGACGCTCTAATTCTTTTTTCACGAAATCTTTTTGTTCCGTGTCCATGCCATCCCATTTATTAAGGGCGATCACTAACGCTTTACCCGCATTAAGCACAAAGCTCAGCATGGTTAAATCTTGCTCCACAATGCCATCTCGAGCATCGATTACCAAAATACATACGTTGCTGTCTTGAATGGCTTGCAAAGTTTTAACAATAGAGAATTTTTCTACCGCTTGCGAAATATTTTTACGACGACGCACACCCGCTGTATCAATTAAGGTGTACTGTTTGTCATGGCGTTCGTAAGGGATATAAATACTGTCCATGGTGGTGCCCGCTTGGTCATACACCACCACACGATCTTCACCTAGCATGCGGTTAACCAAAGTGGATTTACCCACATTAGGGCGACCAACCACAGAAATTTTAATGCCTTTGTGTTTCTCTTCTTCCTCGCCTTCTACCACATCAAACTCAGGTGGTAATTCTTCAAGGACTTTTTCCATCAACACATTAATGCCGCGGTTATGGGAGGCGGCGATAACTTGTAACTCACCTAAACCCAACTCGTGGAATTCCAACACAGCAAGCTCTGGATTTAGGCCATCAATTTTGTTTACCACCAAATAGGTTTTCTTTTCGATAGTGCGCAGGTGATTGGCAATCATCATATCCGCAGAGGTTAAACCGGCACGGGCATCCACCAAAAATAGCACCACATCCGCTTCATCCATGGCCTGGAAGCTTTGCTCGGCCATTTTTTCATCTAGGCCCTCTTCCATACCACTGATACCACCGGTATCCACCACGATGTAGTCGCGCTCACCTACTTTACCGGCACCAAACTTACGATCACGGGTCAGGCCTGCGATATCAGCCACAAGCGCGTCTCGGGTACGGGTTAAGCGATTAAATAACGTAGACTTACCCACATTTGGGCGGCCCACTAAAGCGATTACAGGATTCATTTGGTGTGCATTTCAATGATGTATATGGGCGTATAATAGCAGTTTTTGCCCATGAAAGCGTTAAACAAATGTAGCTTGGAACATTTTGTCATAAGGAAAAACACCTTCAGGGTTCGCCAATTTTGCGTTCTGAAGGTGCTTTAAGGAAGGTTATTGGTCGAGCTGGAAGACGCTCAAATAACCGGAGTTGCTCACCGCAACTAAATAATCATCAGCCACCAATAAACGTGTACGAATACCATCATCGTAATCGAATTGGCGCGAAGGGTGTTTCATGCCATAGCTGCCAGTGCGAGTCCAAAGAATGGGTGGACGCACTAACTGATCGCGACCGACGATGGTGCCATCTAGCTGCTTAATTAAATGGATGTAACCTTCAAAGTCCGCCACGGCAATGTGATTGGCAAACATAACCGCTTCACTTAATTGGCGACCTTCTAATTCAGACTGACTCCAAACTTCGTTAGTAGTTTGATCATCAATGGCCATCACATGATCATCAGCGGACACCAGATAAATGTTACCCAAACCATTTAATGGTCCATGATAACTGGAGGCTTCTAACTTCCAGATGGTTTTACCGTTGCGCAAATCAATGGCCATCACATGCCCTTGGTAACCCGCCACAAACAAGCTGTCACCTTGAATCAACAAACGACCGTCTACATCCACTAGGCGCTCAAGTTCACTTCGACCCGCTGGAATACCAATGCGCTCTTGCCACAAAACCATTCCGTCTTTCACGTTTAAGCCCACCACTTTGCCGCTGGCAAAACCGGCAATGACCATACCGCCATGAAACACAGGTTGAGAGGTACCGCGTAATGAAAGATTAGGAAGATTACTGTCGTAGCTCCAACGTGGACGACCCGTTTCGGCATTTAAAATATGTAACTTACCATCAACCGTTTGAATGGCTAATGCATCACCTTCCACAACCGGTACAGACAATACTTCGGATTTAATGTTTTGACGCCAAAGCTCAGCACCATCTTTTAAAGATAACGCAATGACTTCACCGTTAGCAGTGGCTACAAAGCCTTTTCCTGCGCTGGCTCCCACACCTGCCGTAATTTCAGCGTTGATGTTTTGCTGCCAAACCAGATCGCCATCTTCTAGCGTAAGGGCTTCAATCACACCATTGGCACTGGCGGCATAGATAACACCATCCACAATCGAGGGCATTAAGCGAGCGTAGGCGTTACCCATACCATTACCCACTTGATGACGCCATTCTTGATCTAAGCTGATTTCTTCATCGATGCCGGACAGGGATTTGGGCCCTAAGTCTTCCGCTTCTTTGGTTTCATTGCTGGAACAGGCCACAAGGCCTGCTAGCAATAATACAAGCCACAATCGCATTAGTTAGCCACCGCCAAATCATCCAGTTTCATTTTAAGCACTGGGTTATTGGCACCGATGCGCTGCGCTTCAACATATGCTTGGCTGTATGCATCACGGGCTGCGTCTACGTCACCTTTAGCGCGTAATGCATCGCCTTTGGTTTCAAAATATTCGGCACTAAATGCAGCAGCATTGTCCGTATCCAGCAAAGCTAATGCGTCGTCGAATTTCTCTTGAGCCACATACACACGGGCTAAACGCACTGTCGCTAAGTGACGCAATGCATCATCAGAAGTGTTCGCTTTAACCGCTTCCAGTTGCGTGGCAGCTGCCGCTAAGTCACCAGCATCCATCGCATCTTTTGCTTTGAAAAGGCCGGCAAATTGCGCGTATACGGTTGAGCCGTATTCGTTTTGTAATTGATCCAACAGCACTTGGCGTTGACCTTTGTCTTCTTCGCTTTCGCTGTTTTGTAGCGTTAATACTTGCTGATAAACCGCAGAGGCCGCTTCGCCGGTTGCGCGTTGATTACTTTCATAACCTTGATAACCAAACCAACCGCCTAGTACGACCACTAGAGCTACAACAGTTTGCTTACCGTTTTCTTGCCACCATTTTTTAATGGCTTCGATTTGTTCTTCTTCCGTACGCATGTCGGTCATGATAACGCTCCGATTTTTATTCTAATTAGGCCTTTGGCCATCAATCTGTGGATGTTCAAGTCGTTAAATGGCAACGACTTTATAGTAATTTGTGCTGCTTTTATAGAGCTTGCTGAAACCAGCCGGCTAATGCGTCTTGACTCAAGCTCACTTGCTCTGAATCATCACGCAATGGCTTGATGCTCGCTTGGCCATTGGTCACTTCGTCTTCCCCTAAAATCAGGGCGAAACGTGCGCCACTTTCATTGGCTTTTTTCATTTGCTTCTTAAAGTTGCCGCCGCCCATATGCATTTGCAAACGCAAGTGAGGCAGAGCTTCACGTAACTTAGCCGCCACCGCCATGGCAGGAGTGGTTACATTGCCAACGGCGACTAAATACACATCTAGGTAGTTATGCACAGCCTCTGGAATCACGTTCAACGCTTCAAGCATTAAGATTAAACGCTCAATACCCATGGCAAAACCCACAGCTGGTGTCGCTTTGCCACCTAATTGTTCAACTAGGCCATCATAACGACCGCCGGCACATACAGTACCTTGCGCACCTAATTCTGTGGTAACCCACTCAAATACCGTCTTGCTGTAGTAGTCCAAGCCTCGTACCAAGCGCGGATTGATTTCGTATTCGACGCCAACCGCATCCAAAAGTGCCCTAAGCTCAGCAAAATGTTCTGCAGATTCTTCATCTAGATAATCAAAGAAGTCCGGCGCATCATTTAACAACGCTTGAGTTTGCTCGTTTTTCGAATCCAAGATACGTAGCGGATTGGTTTCTAAACGGCGCTGACTGTCTTCATCTAACTGATCTTTACGCGCAGATAGGTATTCAACCAAAGCCGCTTTGTAATTCGCACGGGCTTCGTTGCTGCCCAGAGTATTTAATTGCAGTGTCACCTTGTCGCGGATATTCAAACGCTGCCACAATAAATGTGTCATCACGATCAACTCGGCATCGATGTCCGGGCCAGCCATACCAAAAGTTTCCACACCGATCTGGTGAAACTGACGATAACGGCCTTTCTGCGGACGCTCGTAACGGAACATAGGTCCCATATACCACAAGCGTTGACGCTGATTATTTGCAATTAATTGATGCTCTTCACAAGCGCGCACACAGCTGGCGGTGCCTTCCGGGCGTAGAGTTAAGCTGTCTCCATTACGATCATCGAAGGTGTACATTTCTTTTTCAACGATGTCAGTAACTTCACCGATGGAGCGTTTGAATAAACGGGTTTCTTCCACCATCGGCATGCGAATTTCTTGATAACCATGGCCATCCAATACCGCTTTCACTTGATCTTCTAAGTAACGCCATACTTGTGTTTGACCCGGTAGAATGTCGTTCATTCCACGAATGGCTTGGATGTTTTTCTGAGCCAAAATGATTTCCTTAACTATTCACACTGAGGCACTAATTAAAAACAATCAGTGCTTCTTAAATTACGATAAATGCTTAATCTTTAGCAATGATAGCCGCTTCGGCTGCTTCTTTTTCCGCCACTTTACGACGAATCATTTTCTCTAAATTATCAACCAAGTTTTCATTATCTAACTTGCTGCTTGGTACACCGTCTTCATACACCAAGTTGTTTGGAGTACCGCCAGTCAAACCTAAATCCGTTTCTTTTGCTTCACCAGGGCCATTCACTACACAGCCAATGACAGATACATCTAACGGTGTGAGGATGTCTTCTACTCGCGCCTCTAATTCGTTCATGGTTTTTACCACATCGAAATTTTGACGTGAGCAGCTAGGGCAAGCAATAAAGTTAATGCCTTTGTTGCGCAGTTTTAAGCTTTTTAGAATATCAAAACCCACTTTAATTTCTTGCACCGGATCTGCCGCTAATGACACACGCAAGGTATCACCAATGCCATCCATCAAGAGCATTCCTAGGCCCACCGAACTTTTTACGGTTCCGCTACGCAAGCCACCGGCTTCGGTAATGCCTAAGTGCAAAGGCTGTTCAATTTGTGATGCGATTTGACGATACGCGGCCACAGTCATGAACACATCAGAGGCTTTCAAACTTAATTTAAAATCAGGGAAGTTTAGGCGGTCTAAAATATCAATATGACGCATCGCACTTTCCACCAAGGCTTCAGGTGTCGGTTCGCCATATTTTTTCTGTAAATCTTTTTCTAACGAGCCGGCATTCACACCGATACGAATCGGGATGCCATTGTGACGGGCCGCATCGACAACAGCACGCACGCGATCTTCGCGGCCAATGTTGCCTGGATTAATACGCAAACAATCGGCGCCTAACTCCGCAACGCGTAATGCAATCTTATAGTCAAAATGAATGTCTGTGACTAAAGGTACATTCACTAACTTTTTGATTTCACCGAAGGCTTCGGCCGCTTCCATGGACGGCACACTCACACGCACGATATCCGCGCCCACATCTTCCAATGCTTTGATTTGCGCAACCGTGGCTTGAACATCACAAGTTTCGGTATTGGTCATGCTTTGCACAGCAATGGGAGCGTCACCCCCGACCGGCACATTCCCCACCATGATTTGACGAGAAACACGACGCTTAATTGGAGACTGACCTTGCTTATTCATAGTGTGCCACTAACTTATTTTTGACTGGCGCGATAACGCTTAAATTCTTCAGAGTCTGGGTAACGCTTTTTCAGCTTGAACGCGTAACTAGCTTCAGCATTTTTGTCGTGACTGACTTTCGACAACATCACCCCTGTGTATAAACTGGCCGCGCTGTGGTTTAACTGACGATCGCGCAGTGTGGTTTCAAAACGATTAAACCAACGCTTAGCAATATCTGCACGATCACGCTGTAAATAAATACGCGCTAAATTCAAACTAGAAATGGTGCTACTTGCATCCATAGACCAAGCACGCTCAAACGCATCCATGGCTAGACGTTCTTGTTTGAAATGGTCATAACACAAACCCAAGTTTTCAAACGCTAACACACGGGCAGTGTAATCCACGTCTTGCGCAGCACGCTGAATTAATTCGCAACCACGTTCATCATTTTTTACGGCAAACAAAAAACGGCCGAAGTGATA
>JABXIK010000141.1 GCA_013373125.1 Gammaproteobacteria bacterium
CCAGAGTTGATTGTTTTCTGCACCATCAAACACAACCTGGCTTTGTCCTATCTGTCCACCTAATGTGTTTCCAGATTTGATACTTGCAAAGACTCGGTCATTTTCAACAAATAAATCACCCGTAATCTGACTGATGGATGGCCAGTCTGTTTGGTATTTCACCGTTGCGTTATTCGCACTTAAATATAGTTCTGACTGACTTTGAGACTCAGCACTTAGCCCTGTGAATAAATACAAATGTCCAGAGTTCACAGTGCCATCCAATAAAGCAGTATCCAACCATTCCCTTAAACTTTCTGACAATATACTCGGCACTAAAACTGAATGGGCTGCAACATCGGCATTATTTAGAGATAAATTTAACTGCAGCTTATCTTCTGTTTTTTCATCTTCATACATCCAAACACCAAAGCCACCACGAATGGATTCAACCGCATTCAGTTTTAGGTTCAAACCATTGCCAACTAAGCGAAGGTTATTATTATTCATGTGCCAATCAACTTGACCTTGAACTTGCTCTAATAATAGAGGCTCATCATAAACGCCTTCGAACTCTATAGATGCTTGTTCACCCTTAAACTGAACTCGCCCGCTGGTTTCATTTGCTGCAATTACAGCATTTATATTTTCAACACCGGGTATGCCGTTGCTTGCCAGAGTATTCAATTGTTTAACTTCACCCGCTACTGTGACAGACGTTTCATCACTAACCTTTTGTAGGATGACATTCATATTTTCAATTGTGCCGGTGGCTTGTAGGTTTGTTAAGATTGGCACCAGACTCTGGGGAATACTGTTAGTCGCTGCCAAGAAAGATTGAAGATAACCCATGTCCATATGTTTAATGAAAGTCTGCCAACGATGACCCGCTTGAGTTTTAGAAATTGACAACCCTATGTCGTTAAATCGCCAATCTTGATCTTTAAGCTTAAACTCACTATCCCTAAGCCAAAATACCCATTGGTCTACGGCTTTTTGTTTGCCCCACAACTGCACATTAACATTATCAATTTTACGTCCATCATTGATATACACTGTCGGACTGGCAAGCGATAATTTACTGTAATTTAACAGGCCATCTTTAAATTCGAAGCGCAGCTGAGAGGAGGCTGAAAACTCTTTAAACAATGAAACATCAAACCACTCATTTACCCAGTAATCGACATCTATATCTGGAAGGTCGAGTGCACCACGAACATAAAATCGATCTAACTCAAATGGACTACCTTGGCTATATAAACGAATGCCCGCATTAATTTTATTAACGCTGCCATAACTCATATTCCCTGTAATTAATCGATTAAAACCATCCCCTGTCATCACCAAGTGATCAAGATGCAATATCTTAGTTTCAGACTGACGTACGTTTTCCAATGTCACATTATTCAATTCAACATGTTGCTGTAGCAGCAAAGCATTGAGTATGCGTTTTACTAAAATCGCATCATCTTCTTCAATTGGTTGTTGTGGTTGTTCTTTATCTCCATCCACCCTTACATACAGCCCAGACAACCTGACTGATTTAAAAACTGGTGTCAGGTTCAATAACGAACGGCTTGGATCCAGTACAGCATCCACTGCAGCAATAGAGACCTTGGCATGCTCTGGATCATCTTCGGTAAATAACTGGATACCTTCCATACGCACGGAAGGAGTTAACACATCCATATCCCCCACCAATTGGCGAATATTTACTTCACCACTTAGTTGAGAACTAAGATAAGTTTCTAAATGAGGGCGGTATTGACCGATAAAAGGAAATATTTGTTGGCCGATGGCACTGTAAAGTGCCAATACAATAAATGTGGCCACAAACAAAAGGTTGAATACATTTAACCCTTGTTTTAATGCGTTTAGTTTCATAAGCGCTATTGCAAGATCAGATCGTACTGCTCTTGGCTGTACATAGGGTCAACTTGTAATTTAATGGTTTTATTTATGAAGTTCTCTAAATCCGCAAGGCTTTGACTTTCTTCATCCAACAATAAATCAATCACATTTTGCGAGGCTAAAACTAAATACGCAGACGCATCATATGCACGTGCTTCGCGTAATAATTCTCTAAAGATTTCATAGCACACGGTTTCGGCTGTCTTAATCTCACCACGACCATCACAATGAGGACACGGCTCACACAACATCTGGCCTAAACTTTCACGAGTCCGTTTTCGTGTCATTTCCACAAGGCCTAATTCAGAGACCTGTGAAATCTTAGTTTTGGCGTGATCTTTTTCCAGTACCTTTTCCAACATACGCAAAACCTGGCGCTGATGCTCTGGATCTTCCATATCAATGAAATCCAAAATAATGATACCACCTAAATTGCGCAAACGTAGTTGTCGGCCTATCACTGTTGCCGCTTCTAAGTTTGTTTTAAAAATGGTTTCTTCTAGATTCCGGTGTCCAACAAAACCACCCGTATTCACATCCACCGTGGTCATGGCCTCGGTTTGATCAATAATTAAATAGCCGCCTGATTTTAACTGCACCTTTCGCTCTAGCGCTTTTTGGATTTCATCCTCGACGCCGTACAAATCAAAAATTGGTCGCTCACCAGGATAATACTCCAGCTTGTCAGTTACTTCTGGCACAAAAGATTGGGAGAATTCTTGCGCTTTTTGAAAGTTCTCGCGGGAATCTATCAAAACCTTATCTATCTCAGGGCGAATAAAGTCTCGAAAGGTGCGCAAATGCAATGGCAGCTCTTCATAAATCAAACTTGGTGCGGATAAAGATTTCGTACGCTCTTTCACTTTATTCCACACGCGTTGCAAATAGCGGGTGTCTAATAGAATTTCTTCTTCACCTGCACCTTCTGCCGCTGTACGTAAAATAAAACCGCATTCATCATTAAGGCCTTCTGCTTGCATGCAGTTTTGCACAAGCTCACGTAAACGCTCGCGTTCTGCTTCATCTTCAATACGCTGACTGATACCCACATGTTGAGTATGAGGCATGAATACCAGATAGCGAGAAGGGATGGATAGATGCGTGGTCAAGCGTGCGCCTTTGGTGCCAATAGGATCTTTGGTGACTTGCACCACTATACTTTGACCTTCATGCAATAAACTGGTGATGGCATCCGGCTGACGTCGCGCCGCTTCGCTATCTTTAAGAGGCACCTGCACATCTGCAGCATGAATGAATGCCGCCCGTTCTAAGCCAACTTCCACAAATGCAGCTTGCATACCGGGCAATACACGTACAACTTTACCGATATAAATATTGCCCACAATGCCACGACGATTACTGCGTTCGATATTAACCTCTTGCAGCACACCATTTTCCACCAAACCCATACGGGTTTCTGTGGGAGTTACATTGAGTAAGATTTCCGTATTCATGATTAAACTGCTTTTAAGGGTCTTTACGACACGTTAAATAAAATTCGGTTGTTTGGGTTATACCTCACCCCAAATCGGCACATTAAACTGTTGCAATAAGCTTGCGGTTTCCATTAATGGTAAGCCCACCACATTGCTATAGCTGCCATTGATATGACTCACAAATACCGCAGCCTTGCCCTGAATACCGTAACCACCGGCTTTATCCATTGGCTCTCCAGTAGCCACATATTGATCAATCATTGCATTCGATAATGTTGAAAACTGCACCTTGGTTTCGACGACCAAAGAGCTCACTCGCATGCCACTTGCTTCTTGTTTGGCAATAGCCACCGCAGTAAAAACAGAGTGCTCACAGCCAGATAAACTCGCCAACATGGATTTTGCTTGCGCTTGCGTTTCTGGCTTACTTAATAGTTCAGCGCCCAACACCACACAAGTATCGGATCCTAATACAGGTAGCGAAGTATTTGCCGCACCGGCTTGCGCTTTAGCTCGAGCTAAGCGCTCAACGTAAGCTAATGGCGATTCACCCGCTAGTACCGACTCATCCAAATCCTGTGCCTCACATATGAAGTGGACACCGATCTGCTCTAGCAGTTCACGCCGACGCGGTGATGCTGAAGCCAATAATAAATCTGCCACGTTAAGTCCTGAAGTATTGGCGAACGGCAGCTAATAAGTTGTACCAAAGCGGCCAAATTAACGCACTACCTACAGAAGGCCACAATAATGCAGACTTACTTTGGCCTATCACTACTGATTCTGCCCAAAAACGCACTAACAAAAACAGACCTATTAATACAAATACCAAAAAGCTTTGTTGTATGGCGTTGTACAAGCGCATGCGGGAATGCAGCAATAAAACCAAATACGCCATCAAGCTTAATGCCAGTGCGTTTAACCCCAACAGATTACCGTGCAATACGTCTAACAAAACCCCCATAGCAAACGCTAAGAATATCCCTGCTTTATAAGGGCTCACTAACAGCCAAAAAATCATGGTCATGGCCACCCATTCAGGTCGAATGTAATCAATGAGCCTTGGCATAGGGAACGCAGCTAGCACCAGAGCCACAAAAAAAGTGGGCAGAATCACACTGTAAGATCGAATCATTTCGTCATCTCCTCAGCTGCATTCACGTCTGGTAATTGGCTTTCTTTTGAGAAGACCAGTAGAACGTAGCGGGAACGGTCGAGTTGAGCAGCTGGTTTTGCCGATACGATTGCAAAAGGCTCACCTGGGTCGTGCTCGACACTGGTGATGGTGCCTACGGGATAGCCTCGAGGATAGCGAGAGCCTAACCCAGAACTCACCAATAAATCCCCTTCTTTAATATCTGCCGTATCGGGTACATAAATAAGAGCCAGCTCATCCAAACGTCCAGCCCCCACAGCAATGGCCCGAATACCATTACGATTTACTAATACAGGAATGGCGTGGTTACTATCTGCTAATAAAAGCACTCGACTGGTATAGGGTAAAACCTCAATAACCTGCCCCATCAAACCTTGGGCATCCAGAATCGGCTGGCCCACGAATACTCCGTGCTTCTCGCCTTTATTGATAATAATGTGATGGGTATAAGGATCTGGATCGACACCGATTAATTCGGCCACTTGAACCTTGTCGTCAAGTAGCTCAGAGGCATTAAGCAGTTCACGCAGACGATTATTTTCGGCGCGCAAGGACACCATTTGCTGCACTTTTTGCTTTAAAACCAGAGATTCATTACGCAAGCGATCATTCTCTTCCTGCAAGCTAGCACGACTGACCGCAGACTTCTCAGCCCACACACCGAGTTGCCCTGGAATACCCGACATCCATTGTACTGGAGTAATGAAATAACCTAAGAAACTGCGCACATGTTGCATCGGCTCTAAGTATTTATCCGCCACGATCAACGCAAAGGATAAAAAAACAGCCACTACAATTCGAGAGTTAGTCGCTTGTCCCGTAGTAAAAATGCCTTTAATGGTGTGCTCCTTAAGACTTCTTTAGTTGTTAGATGTCGTCTCACCGAGCTGTACGTATAAAATGCGCAGCCCTTGCGGACAGCGCATTTTCGACAGGATATGATCTACAACGAAATTATCAGCTATGTCTGAGTTAATATTCCGTAGCTAACAGATCAAGTTGTTGGTCCGTCATGGTTTCTAGTGCACGACCACCACCACGAGCCACACAGGTTAGTGGATCATCGGCCACAATCACAGGTAGGCCAGTCTCTTCACTTAATAACTTATCTAGATCACGCAACATAGCGCCACCACCGGTCAACACTAAGCCACGTTCTGCAATATCCGATGCCAATTCTGGCGGACATTGCTCAAGCGCACTTTTCACAGCTTGCACGATGGCAGCTAAAGACTCTTGTAGTGCTTCTAGGATTTCATTGCTGTTCAGAGTGAATGAACGTGGAATACCTTCGGCTAGGTTACGACCACGCACATCGATTTCACGTACTTCACCGCCCGGGTATGCGGTACCGATCTCTTGTTTAATGCGCTCAGCCGTGGCTTCACCGATCAATGAGCCATAGTTACGACGCACATAGGTCACGATAGATTCATCGAATTTATCACCACCCACTTTAACGGATTCACTGTATACCACACCGTTTAAGGAGATAATGGCGATCTCAGTGGTACCACCACCGATGTCCACCACCATAGAACCGCTCGCTTCTTCAACCGGAAGGCCAGCGCCGATGGCTGCCGCCATTGGTTCTTCAATCAAATACACTTTACGTGCCCCGGCACCAATACAAGATTCGCGAATGGCTTTGCGTTCAACTTGAGTGGATTTACAGGGTACGCACACCAATACACGCGGGCTTGGCGTAAAGAAGCTATCTTCGTGCACTTTCTTAATAAAGTGCTGCAACATTTTTTCAGTTACTTGGAAATCGGCAATCACACCGTCCTTTAATGGACGAATGGCTTGAATATTACCAGGCGTACGCCCCAGCATGCGCTTAGCATCATGGCCCACTGCTGCCACCGTTTTTTGGTTGCCTTGGATACGAACTGCCACCACAGATGGCTCGTTTAAGGTGATGCCTTTTTCACGTTCGTAGATAAGCGTATTTGCAGTTCCAAGGTCGATGGATAGATCGCTTGAGAACATCCCTCTGAGTTTTTTAAACATCCGGTATTTCCAATGTAACGTAGAGACTATTATTTTGCTGCTTAGACTATCAACGGCGGGCTTTTTGGGCAAGGCACAAATGTGTTAAGTTACACCCCTTTCACACACTTTATATTCATAGCCCAAAAAGGCAGAGAAAATACCATGGCGCTTGATCGTTCAGATGTCACCAATATTGCGGATTTAGCCCGCTTAGCCATCGCAGAAGACAATATTGGTCAATACCAAGAAGAACTAAGCAGCATATTAGCTTTAGTTGAACAAATGAATGCCGTCAATACAGACGACGTGCAACCTCTGGCTCACCCTACCGACGCTGTACAAAGATTGCGCAGCGACGTAGTGACAGAAGAAAACCACAGAGAGAAATACATGGCCAACGCACCAGCACAAGAAAGCGGCCTATTTTTAGTACCAAAAGTAGTCGAGTAATCATCATGGCCTTGCACAATCTTACCCTTACTCAAATTTCTCAAGGCCTTGAGGCCGGTGATTTCACCAGTGTCGAAATCACAAAGCACTTCCTTGATCGCATCAAACAACTGGATCAAGGTGAAAACGGCATCAATAGCTTCATCACTGTATGTGAAGAGCAAGCCCTAGCAGACGCAAAAGCCGCCGATGAACGTCGTGCAGCCGGCAACGCCAGCAAGTGGACCGGTGTCCCATTTGCACACAAGGATATTTTTTGTACAGATGGCACTTTAACCACCTGTGGCTCAAAAATGCTAAGCAACTTTATTCCACCATATGACGCCACGGTTGTAGAAAACATGAAACGCGAAGGCGCCGTATGCTTGGGTAAAACCAACATGGATGAATTCGCCATGGGTTCATCCAATGAATCGTCTTTTTACGGTGCGGTTAAAAACCCTTGGAATTTAGAGACCATTCCAGGTGGCTCCTCTGGTGGTTCGGCTGCTGCGGTTGCGGCGCGTTTAGTGCCAGCGGCTACCGGCACAGACACAGGTGGTTCTATTCGCCAGCCTTCTGCCCTGTGTGGCCTAACTGGTTTAAAACCCACTTATGGTCGTTGTTCCCGTTGGGGCATGATTGCCTATGCATCCTCTTTAGACCAAGCAGGACCAATGGCACGTACTGCTGAAGATGCCGCCATGATGCTCAACGTAATGGCCAGCTTTGATAGCAAAGACAGCACCAGCATCGACCAAGATGTGCCGGATTACACTGCCACGCTAAACGATGACTTAGCGGGTAAAGTGATCGGTTTACCCAAAGAGTTTTTTCCAGAAAGCTTAGATGGCGAAATGAAGCAAACCATGCTGGCCGCCATTGAGAAATTCAAAGAACTTGGCTGCACAGTAAAAGAAATCTCATTGCCAAGTACCGACCTTGCCATTCCAGCGTACTATGTTGTAGCACCGGCAGAATGCTCTGCCAACTTATCGCGTATGGATGGTGTGCGTTTTGGTTATCGCTGTGACGATCCAAAAGACGTAGAAGATTTATACAAGCGTTCTCGTGGTGAAGGTTTCGGTGACGAAGTGAAACGCCGTATCATGATTGGTACTTATGCGTTATCCACTGGTTTTTATGATGCTTACTATGTGAAAGCGCAAAAAATTCGCCGTTTAATTAAAAACGATTTTGTTAAAGCGTTTGCCGAAGTGGACTTCATCATGGGCCCAGTTACGCCATCGCCTGCATTTAAAATTGGTGAAAAATCCGGTGACCCTGTTGAAATGTATATGGAAGATAAGTTCACGCTTTCTTGTAACTTGGCTGGCCTTCCGGGTATGTCTATTCCAGCAGGTCTAATCAATGGCTTGCCGGTTGGCTTACAAATTATGGGCAACTACTGGAGTGAAGCGAGTATGCTAAATGCTGCGCATAAATTCCAGCAAGTGACAGATTTCCACAACGCAGCACCTCAAGGCATTTAAGGAGACCATCATGGAATGGGAAGTTGTTATTGGTCTTGAGATTCACGCTCAGTTGGCCACCAAATCAAAAATCTTTTCAGGTTCCAGCACCGCTTTTGGTGCCGAGCCTAACACTCAAGCATCACTGGTTGATTTAGGTTTACCAGGCGTTCTGCCTGTATTTAACGAAGAAGCTTTACGCATGGCGGTTAAATTCGGTTGCGCCATTGATGCTGAAATTGGCAAAGTATCTGTGTTTGATCGTAAAAATTATTTTTACCCAGATTCACCAAAAGGTTATCAAACCACGCAATTACACCACCCAATCGTGGGCATGGGTCACATTGATATCACCTTGGATGATGGCACCACCAAACGCATTAATGTTACTCGTGCGCATTTAGAAGAAGACGCCGGTAAATCCTTACACGAAGATTTTCACGGCATGTCAGGCATCGACTTAAACCGCGCAGGCACACCGTTAATTGAAATCGTATCTGAGCCTGAAATTCGCAGCGCGAAAGAAGCGGTGGCCTATTTCAAAAAAATGCACAGCATCGTGACCTATCTTGGCATTTGTGACGGCGATTTATCACAAGGCTCCATGCGTTGCGACTGCAACGTTTCTTTACGCCCGAAGGGTCAAGAAGAATTCGGTACCCGTACTGAGATTAAAAACGTCAACAGCTTCCGTTTTGTGGAACAAGCCATTAACGTTGAAATCGAACGTCAAATGGACATCCTTGAAGATGGCGGCAGCATCACCCAAGAAACCCGTTTGTTTGATCCAAACAAAATGGAAACTCGCTCCATGCGCTCAAAAGAAGTGGCCAACGATTACCGCTACTTCCCTTGTCCTGATTTATTACCGGTTGTCATTGACGATGAATACATTCAAAGCGTACGTGATTCCTTACCTGAATTACCGGATCAGAAAAAACAACGCTTAATGGATGTAAATGGCTTAAGTGAATACGATGCCAGCGTGTTATCTGCTACACGTGAAATGGCCGACTATTTCGAAGCGGTTGCCAAGGCTTGTGATGATTACAAATTGGCAGCTAACTGGGTAATGGGCGAATTATCCGCTGCGTTAAATAAAAACGAAGTGGAAATCAAAAATAGCCCTGTGAAAGCCGAACAACTGGGTGCCATGATCGCACGCATCAAAGACAACACCATATCCAGTAAAGGCGGTAAAGACGTCTTCGCCGCTCTTTGGGATGAAAAAGGTGATGACGTTGATGCCTTGATTGATTCTCTTGGTTTAAAACAAGTAAGCGACACAGGTGCCATCGAAGCCATCGTGGATGAGGTGATTGCCAACAACCAAGCGCAAGTGGATCAATACGTAAATGCCGAGCCAGATAAGCGAGGCAAGATGATTGGTTTCTTTGTAGGTCAGGTAATGAAAGCATCGAAAGGTGCCGCTAACCCTGGCATGGTAAACAAGGTACTAAAAGAGAAGCTTGATGCTAAGTGCTAAGTGACTCGATTGGAGCGGCTACATAGCCGCTCTTTTTTTACCCCACCCTTAGTATTCCATTTTCCTCTAAAAAACAATATTTCAATAACTAATCACCAAACTTCAGCTCAGCTAAAATTGGTCTAACCTATAAGTAGACACCGTTCATCATTGAGCAGGCCATGATCAAATGTAAAAAAGCCCTATTAAGGACAATTCCCTTTGCTTTTTTGCTTTCAATATCCGTTTCATCCACAGCGAAGGGTTTAGATGTATTTGAACTCAGTTTGAAAGAACTGATGAATACTCCGGTGCAAGTAGCCGCTAAACGCGATACTAACATCACGCAAAGCCCATCCAATATCAGTGTTTTCACTGCCCAGCAACTCTCAAGTATGGGAATTACCCATCTTGTGCAACTGTTAAATATTATTCCTGGCTTCTATGCCATGTATAACCCAGTGGAGGGCAATCAATCCTATATCATCACTCGTGGGCACTCGCAAAAATACGCCAGCAATATCTTATTTTTAGTTAACGGCCAGCGCTTAAATGACGATTACACAGGTGGCATCAGCTATTTTAATCGTTTTTTGCCCTTAACCTTTGTGAAACGTGTTGAAGTCATTAGAGGTCCAGGCTCCGCTTTGTATGGATCTAATGCCTTTAATGGCGTGGTCAATATCATCACTCAACCTCAGTCAGGCTTCAGCGCGAAAACGAGTAGCTTCGATGGTTACGGTGGCAGCTTAGGGATTAACCAAGAAATACAACAAGCCGAAATATCTTTAGGCATTCAATATCATACCGACCAAGGTGACGACATTGACATTGACTTTGATCGCTTTGGATTACAGAACTCAACCCAAGACCCAAGAGAACAATTACATATCGACTTACAAGTCCGCCACCACGAATTTGCGTGGCAAACGCTTTATTATGACTCCAACAGAGAAGATTATTATTTATTTCGGCGCTTGCGTGACGGCACCACGGAATTAAACTTGTCACAATTCAGCACTGGTATCACGTGGGAGACCAGCTTAAACGAACAAACAAGAATCAAAACCTCCGCTCAATACCAGAGCGCCCATCGTGACAGCTTAACCGCCTTGGCAGTACAAGATCCTACTGATTTTCCAGAAGCGGACTTTTTATTTGGCGAGGATATTGATTATGAATCCACCCGAGTTGCTCTCGATGTGCAAACCCGAATTTCTGAAACACAACAATGGGATAATGGTTTTGAATGGTTAAAGAGTCAGATACCCAATGGATTTATTCGCTCCAATTACAACCTGTTTGGTGCCGATGAATATCTTGGTGAAGTAGTTACCTTTAAAAATAATGATCAAAGAGTCGTACTCGACAAAATCCGAGAGATTAAAAGCGTCTATTCGCAATTAGAAAGTCAGTGGAATCATGACACGCGTACCATGCTAGGTGTTCGATATGACCACTACAATGATTCCGGAGCCAAGTGGAGCCCCAGATTAGCCATTGTGCATTCATACTCTCCTGAAACTACGTTGAAGCTTATGTATTCAGAAGCCTACCGCGCGCCTTCATTAGGAGACCTCTACGATGAAGAAAGTGGCTTGACCATAGGTAGCGCGACTTTAAACCCATCCACTCTCCAGTCTACTGAAATCAGTTACAGCTATATTCAAGATCACAATGCAATCAATATTGTCTTGTTCAATAATGATATACACGACCTCATCGGGTTTCGAACACAAAACAACAATACATTTTTAGACAACGTCACAGACAGCCATTCACAAGGACTTGAATGGAATTGGACTTGGATTCTTTCTTCAAATTTAAAGCTTAAGAATCAAGCCACTCACATTTTCAACATCACCTCAGACTCCGAAGGAAGTGAGATAACCCCACTTGAAGACCTAACACCTCGCCATTATGGAATCAGCGAAATCCATTGGAAAATAAACCCTAATATTAATAGTTACATCGGCATACATTGGCGTGACACTGTTGATATTTTACATGATGACGCTTATTTAATGACTTGGCATGCGCAAGCCCAATATTCATTACAACACAATCAATCATTGGTTTTCACCATTCATAATTTATTTGATGAAGCCTATAGCACGGGGAGTGCGGTTCAATTGGGAACTCTTAATAACGGTAACGATTATCAAGAGTACCCAGCCCGCGGTAGGGAGTGGGTACTCGAATACAAATGGCTGTGGTAATTAATTTGACAGTAATTGATTAAACACTGACAATTGCTGATTCAGTGCCTGCCTATCCACTTCATTTAAATCACATTGCTCCATTACAAAATGAGCCGTGCGGTTGACTGTCTCCCATCTTGGGTTTTTAGGCAGAGTTTGTAACGACAAATACTTATCTAGTGTTCGAGTTTTAGCGGTACTACCATCCATATAAACACGCCATAATCGACTGGCTTCTGCCAAATCTGTTTTATTTTTCCCACTGTATTTTTGCCAAAGCGAAATACAATTTCGCACCAATGAGACGGTCAAGTCACGAATATCATGAGGTACTTGCGTAATAACAACATCCTCTTGATGTTGCATCAGCCGTTGAACCTTAAGAATTAATTCCTCAGATAAAAATGGAGTCACAATATAGTCGGTAATACCAAGGCGAATACACTGTGCTAGTTGGGTCTTATAAAAACCATCCGATATTAATAAAATCGGTAGGTTTTGATGCTTTTGGCGAATAGACTCGATTTCAGCTTCCAAATCCACTCGCCATTGATGTATCTGCCATATCACCAATTTAGGTCGATGCTTGGCAATGCTCGCAAGACTAATGTCGTCCTTTGTTAAGTAAAAGTAATTCTGCAAAGGTTCAATAATTTCATTAGGTTTTTCACTTGCGAATAAAATGGGTAGAGATGACTCATGGCCAAATTTTTTCTTCTCAGCCTTAGTATCATCGACTTGTATCGTCATCAGTGGAATTTTTAGTTTTAAGGTCACTGATTGTATGTCAATGCTTTTAGTTAAGGACAACCCCATACTATCTAACAAATTTAACGCTGCATTGAATTCTTGAGACTGCATATCTTGCATCAAACGAGGACGCTTAATCGTAAATATGACTTCACCTAAACCTTCAGCCTCCACAACCTTGATTACGATATGCAACGCACTACCTTCTCTCTCTGTCATCCTAGCTAACATCAATATCGCTCGTTTCAACCCTCCTCTATCCACTTCTAATTCACAGTCAGAGTTATCGTATTCAAGCGTCACATTAAGAGTATGCAAATACGGTTTTAAGTCTCGTATAAAATCATTAAGTGATAGTTTTTGTGTCAACACAGTTTGAGTACTTACTTCTATTTCATTTACTTGTTGATCAATGGTTGCGCGTACATACATCAACATTTGAGTTTCTTGGCGACGTCGTTTCCATAGAATAACTAATTGAAAAATCACAAATGCAATTAATCCAAATTGGGCCAATGGACGAGATTGAATCCATAGATGTGTATACAAGTAATCATGCACCACTAAACTAGCCCACACCACGAAGCTCATTAAAAACATTCTAGAATAATCTGATTTCTGCTTAATCAGAACTGCCAAAATCGCCACCATGTAAACTACGGTTACTAGACCTAGTATTTGATTAACCAAAGCAAACCTGGTGAATTCTTGGGCGGGCAAGAACAACGTTAAGGCCACCATTATGAACGATATAAATGCAATCCCATGGGCAAACCAGGCATTTTTTAGGGAGAAAAATCGTTGGAAAAAATAAATGAAAAGAGGCAAGGCCAAAAATAGCAAGATATGTTCAAGACGCTGCCAAGTTAACCAAGACACGCCATGAATAAACTCATAGGCAATGCGTTCCCCCACCATCACGCTGCGAAATGCAATAGTCCAAATAAAAGCAGAGAACAGGATATGGGTTAAACTGCCATTTTTGGAAAAGTTAATCAGTAATAAATAAATGGACACCACCATTAAAAAACTGAACACCATGGCATCAATTAATCGGCTTTGGCTACCTAAAGTATACGTGTGCTCCGAATCGGCTATTAAAAATTGATGCCAGACACCACCTTCTTTATGGTGATAATTGCTGATATGTAATATGAAATCATAAGTATCATTAGCCGGTAACTTAACCACCTGAGGTGAAAACTCAGGGCGTTCAGTCTCTCCAATGTGGGAGACAATCCCTCGTGTATAAGTCAGCTCACCGTTCACCCATAACGCAACGGCCGAAGGGATATCCGGCACCCGCAGGTAATAGATTTGTTTTTCCGGCAAACTGATACGTAAGCGCAAGGTGCCATAACCTTGTGGAGTATAGTTTCCCTGTAGATGCCACAACCCCGGCAAATTGATGCCATCCTTAACAGGTCGCTCAAAATTTGTATGAAATTCCTGCCAGTCAAATGCCCACATGCCATCTAAAGGGACACTTCCTGCACTTAACGCTTCTTTGGATATTAGCTTTTCAGGCAGACTGTGACTAAAAACGGATAGGAATATTGAAAACCAAAAAACAACTGACTTCATGGTATTGGGCATCGTTATTATTATTTTCCGTAATGGTACTCATACTCCTCTTCAACCCATACGTCCATTTGCGCCGCTTTCCGTATTAACAATTAAGTTTTTCTCCTTCTCTATGCAACTCTATACACAGATACAAAACTAGCGTACTGAAAGAACCCATTACAGCGTTCAATGCCATTAAAATACATGTGGATTTACCACTTTTTTTTCATTTCCTTTTAAACATTTAAAAGACAAATAAACGCATAAATACAAAGACAAACTTTCACAAAACAAGTGAATCGGTATTCGTATTTTTAATACGACATTTTGAATTATTAAAAAATGCACCTGTCATTTAATGGCTAACATAGTGACGCGATCGAATAAAAAATATCCTTTTAAAATTCAATTACTTATTAATGCTTAAAGATAAACATTTATTGATCACTCTCAATTTACCCTTTCTTGCCCAGTATTGACCTTCCATATTTTCACTCATTTTCTAGCGTTAACCGAGAGCAAACATCGCTCAAAACGTCTTCAAATGACATTTCAATGAAAATAAAAAAAGTCAGAAGGTAAATGATGGGCATAAATTGAACGTGGTTTCATTCAATGATCTGCCTCCATTCAACAAACCGATAGGGGTGTTACATGAGAAACAAACCATTAGTCCATACACTGATTAAAGCCATGGTGCCTATTATCATGATGGCGAGTGCAAATCAGGCGTATGCAAGTATTGAATTAGCAAACGCGACACCGGTTAACAATATTTCCAGTTCGTCAGAATTGAAATACACCATTGATGTTCCCCAAGGCGCATCCGATTTAAATTTCTCCATTACAGGCGGTAGCGGTGATGCGGATTTATATGTGCGTTATGGTGCTGAGCCCACATCATCCAGTTTTGATTGCCGCCCATATCTCAGTGGCAATGATGAATCCTGTGCGATCAATAATGTTCAGGTGGGAACCTATTACATCTCCATTGAACCTTACACAGCCTTTTCTGGTGTGACATTGTTAGCGTCTTATAGCGAAGACAATACACCTCCACCACCGTCTGCAGATGAACTCAATGAGTCCAACCTTTCTGGCCAAACCGGTAGTGAACAAACCTTCACGTTAGCCGTGCCAGAGGGCGCAAGTAACCTTAAATTTGAAATGACAGGCAGCAGCGGCGATGCCGATTTATATGTGAAGTTTGGCAGCCAACCTACGAGCTCTTCTTATGATTGCCGCCCATATATTGGTGGCAGCAACGAAACATGTAACATCGCTAACGTTCAAACTGGCACCTACTACGTGATGATCAAAGCGTACTCCAGTTATTCTGGCGTCAGCTTAATCGCCAGCTACGATACGACAACGAATCCTGGCAACACATCACCAATAGCAGTGATTGCCAATGGACCATTCAATGGCGTGACAGGGAGTCCCATCGCATTTAGCAGCTCAGGCTCCAATGACCCTGATGGCAGCATTGCTAGCTATTCGTGGAGCTTTGGCGATGGTCAAAACAGCTCATTAGCCAATCCTAATCACACTTACACAGCACCTGGTACTTACACGGTGACACTCACGGTTACCGATGACCAAAATGCCACTCATAGTGTGAGCTCACAAGCCGTGATCTCAGCGGCCAGTTCGGGATTCAGTGTCGCTTCCCATTATTACGACAAAGGCACGTTTGATCATTTTTATACGAATTATGAACAAGCGTTTAGTGATAATTACACAGATGACGATGTGGAAATTCACGCTTACATTGTCATTAACTTCAATGCAAACGTTGATCAAAACAGCGTGAGCGCAGACAGCATCACTGTGAAGCGCATGAACATGAGTGATAACAGTGAGAACAATCAAAACCTAATTAATGGTGAAATTGAATGGCTCGATGCAGACACTTTGATCTTTAAACCAAATGTCAGCTACTACACCAATCCCAATGGTATGTTTGATTGGAATCACCCAAGCTGGAATG
Source organism: Gammaproteobacteria bacterium (assembly GCA_013373125.1). GTDB lineage: Bacteria > Pseudomonadota > Gammaproteobacteria > Pseudomonadales > Oceanobacteraceae > Bermanella. The sequence continues at coordinate 16,351 of JABXIK010000141.1, forward strand.
GCTTAAAACCCAATTATGAATACGCTGTTAACCTATCTGGCAACATCAAAAGCACAACAGGTGCGTATTTAGATGTGGACAATGAAAATGCATCATGGATTTTTAAAACCATAGATACAGACTACGGATTATATTGGTTTAAAGATGGCATCAGTGCCATGAAATATGTGCCAGGGCGCAGTATTCCTAGTGACTACTATGATCCCAGTAAGCCCACTCATATTTACGGCCATGGCTGGGCGAAAACATCCGTTCACGTACAAAGCGGTGCTTTGAGAGATTACCGACGCGAAGGCTTCGTCATGAACCCAGGCAGCATGTATCCATCTCAGCAGGCTGTGGATTTGGTCAGTGTTTGGAAAGACCCAAGTAAAAACTATGAAGGCAAAGCATGGAACTTTGGCGTGGTGTACTGGAATCAATTTGCCGATGATGACTACGCGAATTTATCCAAGCCGCAAATGGCCGAAGCAAAAATCTGGAGCACCAACGGCAAAAATAAAATGAGCTACGCCATTCGCAAATGGAGTGGTTCCAGCTGGTCACAAGATCATGTAGAAACCCATGCACCCTTAAAACCCATCAGTGTTGTACTCGCGGATGCAGTCATCGCCGCCACCAATAATACCGCCAATGGAGAGCTACGCTTGTCAGGTCATTCACTGGGTAATCAAGTGGTCACGGGGATCAGCTATATACTGAAAAAAGAATACGCAGAAGGTCGCATCTCAGCGAAACAATTCCCTAAACGTCTTGCACTGCTAGACCCATATTGGCGCGATGGTGCACTTCAAAACAGCTGGACTGACAATCACCCTGCCTATGTTGACCTTGGCGCATCTAATGACTCAGCAGGCCAAATGACCAACAAGATCGTCAAAGACATCATCGACTTTGCGGATCAAGACCCTAGCGTGTCATTTGTGGCGGCTCACTATGATACTTCTCGCACCACAGATGGCAGCTTCTTTGGCCAAAGCTTTGGAGATAAAAACCTCAATCAAAGGGATGTTACCGCCACCATTTATCTGCAAGCCAGTTGGATCAACGGCAATGAAGGGGATCGTAACTACTACTCCCATCGTCACGTGAATGGCCGCTACTGGTACCTATGGCAATATGCCTATGCACCACCAGCAACCGGTTTTTCTGCTAGCTCAAGCGCAGCAGACATTCGAGCGAACATGAATTACTACCTGAGTAATAAGATACGTTACTCCATCAGCAGCGGCGGTAGTACACCAAATCCGTCTGATGACAATTACGAACTAAAAACCGGCAGTAGCTGGCAGCAATAAGCCAAACGGCTTGCAAAACCACCTGTGACTGAAAATTCAGTCACAGGTTTATTAGCAAACACTGTCCTTTCATGAGAAGTAAGCACTAACACCTTGCAGTCACGACACAGCCGTCATTTGGCGTAATTCATCTAGGTCAAAAGTATTTAACCTACTTTATCCTGCTTTATCATAGCGATGGATCATAGTTTGCCCTTTATTAAAGAAGCGCCATCACAACGTGCATTGTGAAGGCCACACCAACAATAAAGATAACAATGAGGTGCCCTATGAAATCACTCCGTCTAGGATTAGCCCTACTGTGCATGAGCATCAGTAGCCTAACCCTTGCCTATCCCGGCGTATTTCCCCAGTCCACATTTTCAAATCTAGACTATGGTCTGTATTGGTTTGGTGATAACGACAACTATCAAAAAGCCCAAGCGGGTTACAGTAACCCTTACTACAACAAAAGTGCCCCCACCATCGTGTATATTCACGGCTGGCAAAATGGCTCAAGCCAAGCAAAAAATCGTGAAACCTTTAATCGCAGCGACAGTGGCGGCCCTGATGTGGATTTAGCTTATGCATGGCGTCGTGCCGGCTATAACGTGGGCATTTTGTATTGGAACCAGTTTGCAGATGAAGGTGAAGTAAAAGACGCAGAAGCGAAAATCTGGAGCAAAAACGGCCCTCGCGCCATGCGCTGGCGCGACCATAATGGCAACTATCATTCAGGCCCAAACAAAGACGCCGGCCAACTAATGTTCGAAAGCCTAAAAAATAACATGGCGGATTACTCTGGTAGTCGCTTGATTTTGGCTGGCCATAGTTTAGGTAATCAAATGGCCATTGTTGTGGCCAAAAAACTCAAAGACGGTATTAGCGCAGGCAACACTAACAGTAAATTAAAGCCAAAGCGTGTAGCCCTACTAGACCCATTCTATTCCAACGGCCAAAAGAGCTACATCAACAATCAGTGGACAGGTGCGAAGGCAAGAAGTTATGTGGACACACTAAAAAGTTGGGGCGTCATTTTTGAAGCTTATCGCTCAAGTTCCGTCAGCAACACATTCTTAGTGGGTGACGAAAACAAAGGCCTGCTGAATAAAACCGCATTTGTTGAACTGAAACCTTGGTACTTCCAGTCTTGGCAACAAGCTGAGAAACACGGTGCGGCCGTGTGGCATTACCTGTGGTCATTTGATTTTTCCATTCCGTCTATTAAAGACTCATCTGATCAAGGCTTAAGCGCCAAAACCGGCGATACCCGAGTTAAAACTCTGATGAATGGCAGTAAGCGTTTAATTCATGATTTAGGGGCTTACACCAAAAGCCCAGGTGACGACCGCTTTAAATACGGTAATCGCCTTTAATCACTGACACAGAATCGTGCAAAGCCAACAGCAAACAACATTTCGTTGTTTGCTGTCTTTTTATACAAAACAACCTAATTTTCCCTGGGATTAACCCACTCTAACACTGCTCAAGCCGTTGAAACATTGCACACTCAATACACCGCTCTCACTTGAAAAATAAACAACAATAATAAAGGAAAAAACATGCTTTCATTTTCATACACATACAAACGAGCCACTCTCGTTTTAGCTGCACTATTGTTCAGCGCAATTAGCCATGCCCAATCATTCAGTCAAATTTATGTGTTTGGGGATAGTTTGTCGGATACAGGTAACCTACAAGCGTTTAGCCAAGATCCGTCGATTCCATCTCGCTTTACGAATGGTCCTGTTGCCGTTGAAGTACTCGCTGCGCAGTTGGGATTAAACATTACAAATGCACTGCATTTAACGGGTAGTCAACACGGCAATAACTTTGCCGTCGCGGGCGCATTGGCCATTGACGAAGATGGCGACGAAAGCACCTTTGATATTAATCTTCCCACTCAGATTAATACCTTCTTAGCCTATAACCAATATCAAGCACCTTACGATGCTTTATATGTAATTATGATTGGAGGTAATGATATTCGTGCCGCGCGAACGTTACTGAGCCAAGACAAGTGGGGATCATCATTGGATGCCTACAAACGCCTACAACAAGCATCCGACTCTGTTGAACAACAAATTCTGAAACTCACCGCAGCCGGGGCGCAAAACATTTTATTAGTTAATGCACCCGATATCGGCGCCATTCCCGAAACAGATTTAGTGGCACAGCAATTATTAATGAATGCCGATTCTTGGCATGACCAAATCATTGCCAACAATTTAGAAGGCCTGACTAAATGGCTAACCATCCACTACAATTTCAAATTAAAACAAACCTCGTATGCCGTCGAACACGACACCGGCGTTAAGATTATGCGTTTTAATCTATTTAAATTTTTCACTGACTTGAATGCTAACTATCAAGACTATGGCTACACCAACAACACTGATGCCTGTGTGTTTGTATTTTCGGCTGACGGTGCCATGAATCCAGAATGTAATTTTGAAACGTTTATCTTTTTTGATGAAATTCATCCCACCACGTCGGTTCACCAACGTGCGGGGGCGGCACTCTACCAAACGGTATTGCGTGCTAATTAATCCGCAACTCTAATTAACCGCTCCATTTTTGCTTGGCCCAGAAATGGATTTTCCCGCTAATGCCATCATTAGCGGGCTTTTTTAAGAGTAAGGTAAACTGTGTGCCTGACTAGGCGGCACGCCAAAGTATCGTTTGAATTCTCGACTGAACTGATTCGGACTCTCATAGCCCACATCATAAGCGGCTTGTGATGCACTTTGCTTTTGTTGCACCAATAAATCTTTTGCCCTCACTAAACGTAATTGTTTCAAATACTGCAAAGGTGAAATCCCTGTCACTTGTTTAAAGTGATGATGAAACGCAGAAACACTCAAGCCTACTTGCATGGCTAATTCATCGACACTCAATCGCTTCACCAAATGGGTTTGCATATACTCAATCGCCTGCGCAATGGCGGAGAATTTACCGTCCGCACTGACCCACTGTTTTAAAATCGAAAATCCCACTGGGTGAGCCAGCACTTCATAATATATTTGTGCAAGCAAACCGGGCCCTAAGATATTCAAACCAATATCATCCCCAAGCCTTTCTGCCAGTGCTGAAACCGAAGAGGCTAATTGTGTGGTCATAGGTAAATGAGTAACCACCTTTAAATCCAACTTATCTAAGGCCATATTGGCGGTCTTTTCATTGTTCTGCATTAAATGCACTTGCCGTGAAATCTCCTCGCGATCAAACGCCACATACAAGCCCACCATAGGGGACTCTGGACGCGCTAACGTCTCGCACTCCACCGGCATGGTATTGCTCAACACCAAAAAATGCTCAGGTGACGTCGCAAATTGCTGGCCAGCCACTTGTCCACGCTTTTTGCCCTGTAAAACAAAGAATAAGCCAGAGTCGTACAGTAATGGACATGCTGCTTGATACTCACTAAAGGTATAAAGCTTCACCAGAGGTAGAAGCGTATTGGTATAACCTGTCGCGTCCGGGCTCGCCATGGATAACAAGGCATTAATTACCTGTTGGTCAAACATAGAGCCTCCTTATTTCCAAATAGTAGTTTTAGGCAAGCATTCTACACCTAATATAGACCCAAAAAGACAATCATGCAGAAATAGGCAAGTCTTTTAGAGGATTAAGCCAGCACAATCCCACTGTGCTGATTACTATGCCTGGGTACTCAAATATCGAGGTGGATATGAAAAACGTATTGATCATTAACGCTCACACCCATTACCCGTTCTCAGAAGGCAAACTAAATAACGCCCTCATCGAACGTATGAGCGAGCAATTAAAAAACAAGCAGTATGACGTACGCATTCAGCACGTAGAAGATACCTACGATGTCGAAGAGCAGATCGCATTACACAAGTGGGCCGATACCGTCATCGTTCAAGCCCCCGTTAACTGGATGGGTATGCCGTGGAAAATGAAAAAATACATGGATGAGGTGTACACACACGGCATGATGGGCGAGCTATGCGCAGGAGATGGCCGCCATGAAGATGATCCAAAACAAGGCTATGGCACAGGCGGCTTACTGGCCGGTAAAAAATACATGCTATCGTTAACTTTTAATGCGCCAAAAGAAGCATTTAACGATGAAAGCCAATACCTTTTTGAAGGCGCCAGCGTGGATGATTTATTCTTACCATCGCACATGAACTTTAAGTTCTTTGCCATGGAGCCATTAGAAACCTTCGTGTGTTATGACGTGATGAAAAACCCAACCATCGAAGCTGATTTCGAGCGTTTACAACAGCACATCGATACACAGTTTTCTTAATTTTAAGAAACCGTTGTTAATAAAAAAGCCGAATCTAACGATTCGGCTTTTTTCGCTTATTACGCCACGCCTTCCATTTCCAATCATGATGCGAAAATTTACGTAGTATGTTTATTTTCAACATCTAAGGTTAACGCCAATTTATGTTTCTTAACCGAGACATCCACACCGTCTGATGTGAACACGTGCAGGGTGTATTGATCGCCACCGGCACGCTTGGATTTAAATAAGGATTTATCCGCACTTTCTACTGCCCGCTTGTAGGTGAAATCTTTCATCCAATCATCACAATCCGCCACCAAGCACGCACCAATACTCACCGTGATAAATGGCGAAATGGGTGAGGCTGGGAATGGGATAATCCGATTGGCAATGGCTCGTTGAAATGCCTGCAATACTTGCTCGACATCCTCTGCTCGCTCAAGTGTCATGGTAATAGCAAACTTAGCTCCGTTTAAGCGGTAAACCTGATCATTTGAGCGGCGGCATGCGCCTTTTAAAGAAGCCGCCATGGCTTTTAGCGCTTCGCTCCCTTGCTCTTGACCATACACATCTAGGTAGCGTTTGAAAAAATCCGCTTCTATGACGGTAATCAAAATTGGTTTATTCACCCTAGGGGCGGCCCGCCAAAAATCAAATGCTTCTTCATCAAACGCTCGACTATTCTTGATACAGGTGACTGAATCCAATAAGGATTGTTCTTCCAGCATAATTCGTTCATCGCGCACATGCCGCATTAATTCCGTTAGAGCATGGGAAAACACTTTAACTTCCCGAATAAAACCAGATTGTGGTAATCCAGCAGAAAGCTCTCCCGATTTAAGTGACAAAATAAACTGTGACATATTAGATAACGGGTTTAATACCAATTTGGATATCACATAAATAATCAGCAAGGGTACAACCAATAAAACCAAAATGATCACAACTGTTTGATAGTCCAATAAAGCAGGGATGGAATCTGGATCATGGGATAAGCGCACAATTACATCTGTGGCATCTTGAGTATTATTAAAGACACCTAGTGTGTATTGGCTTGCAACATGGGAAATACTGCTACTCTGATTAAGCGGTAATAATGCTGAGTTATTCTCGTTAACGGCAAGTAATGATAAATCGGCATCTATGGTTCGACGCAATTCACTCAAATCCATTAACCGTGAAAATACTAAATACCCTTTTGCCACCTTGGTTTCATTAGAGTCCTGAATACTCGCAACGCTGAATAGAGTTAACTGGTCTAATACTGGCTGATAGTGGTACTTATGAAAAATATTCAGATTATTAGGCCAAACAAGATGGTTAAATACCGTTTCGCGTCCGGCTACCAGTTCACTCAACTCCCTTGCTTGCATGCCCATCTTTTCGTTTTCGAGACCGATAGCAAGCTCAGAATGATTGCGGAAGAGGTACATACCATTTAAATGTAAATCACCAAGAATAGAGCCTGATAAATTTTGTACCTCAAACTCAGCATTGTTACCGTTCATATATAGATAAACATCGTCCCATTTTGCCCAATCATAGAGCAACACATTCAGGTTTCGCTGTTCTTTGTTCAAATATGAATCAATGGTGCGTAAATCTAATTTGTGTCGAAGCAAGGTTTGACTTTCAAGCTGAGGGTATACCACGGCAATGCGGTAAAGCAGAAAACCGCCGCATACTACAAAAACATATATCAGCAATATTGTTATAACAAAGTGCTTTAAACGCATGTGGCCTCCCACTTTTATTTAAGTGTAGCCTGCCTTATTCAATTTATTTGAGGGCAAAAAAAGAATAATAAGAATGTAGTAGAAATGATCAAGATAACCACTACATTCAATCAAGAGTTAAGTTCATGCAATAAAAAAGCCGAATCGATGATTCGGCTTTTTATAGTGCAGTAATGAATACCAACAATAGCGTTACAGATTAAGTGGCCACAGCGGCCATACAATTTGTGCCGGCTTTGGTTTTACAGGTTTTCAATAGTGTTTGTTCACCGGTTTCATCCCACGTAATAATCGTCACAGGATAATCTGATTTAGTCGCACTCAAATCCTCAGAAACCGTTTTACCACTTCGATCTTGGTTAATGGTGGTTTCAATTAAACCGCCCAATACACCATCCTCATATACTTTCCACGTCCAAGCATAAGCACTGGATTCATAATGCCCTTCCAAGTTACCGTTGTCGTCATATTGCAAGATATTCAAACCACAACTGGCAGTCTGCTCGATTTTCATATCCATGTGATTTGAATAGACGGTGCCATCGGCCATACCATCTTTCACAACGATCCAGGTTTCTGTGGTATCCACTACTGAGTATTGAATTTGCGTATTTAAGTCTTCTTTCACAATATTCCATGTGGGGCCTTTGTGACTAAACCCTTCTTCACTGGCTGCCATGCCTAATAGCAAGCTACCAGCCGTCAGAGAAGCAAATGATTCAGATGAAAACCCCACGGATGAACCAGGTACATCGATTGGAGCTTCATAAGCTGAATAAGTCCCAGGATACTCAGGCACTGGAAGTATTACAAAGCCGCTGTCGTCTGCACTGCAATCAATAAATGTTGTATTATTGTCAGGCAAGTTTTTGTCAGGAATATTACCAGCATCATCCGTTGATGATCCGCCACCACCGCAAGCCAGCAAACTTAAAGTGAGGGGCATCAGCAATACATGTTTCATATATCATCCTTAATATGGTGTCTCGATTTATTATTATCTTATCCCTTCCCATGGATTTTAAATGACGATTGTTAAGAATGTGATACAGCACAAGATTCTATACAATTAATTAAGCCATTAACTTAATAGAAAATTTTCTAGTATGAAATCATGTGCTGTCACGTTTAGTAAATCCATTCAATTAGTATATTTTGAAAATAAACGAGGACTAATTTCTATGTGCTCGACGTTAGCAACCAGTTCTTCGTCTAAAATGGTGACAGCTAATGCCAGCATGTCTTCTTCAGCGTAATAAAAGGCATCAAGCGCAGATTCTCCCTGAGTTTTAAACTTTTCATTGATTAAATCGACACTTAACCAGAAAAAATACTGCTCGCCATCTTCATTAGCAATTTCAAAATGTATTTCGGTTTCGCCATTTTCATACCAGGCACTCACACAAAACCAATCACTCATTGATACAACCTAATTCAATTATCAATTTTGAAATACTAGAAACAACTATTCCATTGGGCTTTCTATATGATTTCACTTAAAAGCATAAAAAAAGCCGAATCATTTCTGACTCGGCTTTTTATGGAACGAGTTATTAATTATAAAAAATTAAAACTGTTCAGCTTCCATTTCGTACAAGCACTCAGCGCCACCTTTCACAGCTTCGCTTAGAGAGATGTAACGAGGCAGCAAACGCTTAACGAAGAAACGAGCAGTGGCTAGCTTGTTCGCATAGAAAGGCTCAGAGCCTTCTTTCGCCAGTGCTTTCTCCGCCATCATTGCATACATGTAAGCGAATGAGGTGTAACCAAATACTTGTAGGTATTCAACAGAAGACGCACCGATTTCGTTTGCGTTGGATTGCGCTTTATCCATAACCCACTCAGTTAGGTCGGCAAGGTTTGCAAGCGCCGCTTTCAATGGGTTGATGAACTCAGCCATTTTCTCATTACCTTCTTGAGAGGCGATGAATTGGTTGATTTCTTCTGCGTATACTTTGAAGAATGCACCACCGTTGGCGGCAATCTTACGACCAATCAAATCAAGAGATTGGATACCGTTAGTACCTTCGTAGATTTGAGTGATACGGATGTCACGTACGTGTTGCTCTTGGCCCCACTCACGAATGAAACCGTGACCACCAAATACTTGCTGACCAGCAACCGCTGATTCAAGTGCAAGGTCAGTTAGGAAAGATTTAACAACCGGCGTTAGCAATGCAACCATGGCTTCTGCTTGTTTCTTAGTCTCTTCATCATCAGAGAACTTAGAAAGGTCTAACCATTTAGAAGCATAAGTAGAGAACGCACGAGAACCTTCGGTGTTAGCACGCATGGTTAACAGCATACGACGCACGTCTGGGTGCACGATGATTGGGTCAGCGGCTTTATCTTTCGCTACTGGGCCAGTTGGCGCACGAGATTGAATACGATCGTTGGCATACACAACCGCATTTTGGTAAGAGTTTTCAGCAACACCTAGACCTTGAATACCTACTGCTACACGCTCGTAGTTCATCATGGTGAACATGGCCGCTAGACCTTTGTTTTCTTCACCCACTAACCAGCCTTTGGCGCCGTCATAGTTCATAACGCAAGTGGCAGAACCTTTGATACCCATTTTGTGTTCAATAGAACCACAACCCATGGTGTTACGTTCACCTAGAGAGCCATCTTCGTTTACTAGGAATTTAGGCACTAAGAATAAAGAGATGCCTTTAGGACCAGCAGGCGCACCAGGAAGCTTAGCAAGTACAAGGTGGATGATGTTCTCCGCCATGTCATGCTCACCCCAAGTGATGAAGATTTTAGTACCGGAGATAGCGAAAGAACCATCAGCATTTGGTTCAGCCTTAGTACGGATAATACCTAGGTCAGTACCACAGTGAGGTTCGGTCAAATCCATTGCGCCCGCCCAAACACCTGAGTACATGTTTGGTAGGTATTTTTCTTTCAATTCTTGGCTACCGTGAGCGTTTAGAGATAAACACGCACCCGCCGTTAACATAGGCGCTAGACCGAAAGAGATGTTAGAACCTTGAACCATCTCTTCTACTTGGCCCACAAGCATCTTAGGCATGCCCATACCGCCAAATTCAGGATTACCACCTAGGCCACCCCAACCGCCTTCGCAATAAGTCGCGTAAGCTTCTTTAAAACCAGGAGGCGCAGTCACTTCGCCGTCACTCCACTTAGAACCGTTTTCATCACCTTCACGGTTTAATGGCGCAAGAACCTGAGCAGCAATTTTACCGGCTTCTTCTAAAATGGCGTCCGCTGTATCTGGGTCAACCACTTCTGCTAAACGTGGGTTTTCTGCCCACATTGCAGGCGCATCAAAAACTTCATTTAGCAAGAAGCGCATGTCGCGCAAAGGAGCGTTATATTCAGGCATATCTAATCCTCATTTCCTGTTGGCAGCTTGATGTTATGCTGCCTGACCTTATTTTTCGCGGGCGTATAGTAATACAACTAGACGACTTTTTCCCGTTTTTAGGGGTGTATTTAGGCCTTTCATAAACCTAATCCCAACAAAACAGTCGAAAACATGGCTCACGCATTTTCAGCGTAAGTCCTATAAAGCAAAAAGCCGCACCCTTAAGGTACGGCTTCTCGATCTGTTTAGATCATTGCTTAGAACGCAAAGTGCTCTTCAGCTAGATCCATCACAGTATCCGCACCAGCTAGCATGGTAGCAGCGTGTGCTTTGGTACGTGGCAAGATACGAGTGAAGTAGAAACGAGCCGTGGTTAGTTTGGCTTTGTAGTAATCTTCTTCAGAAGTACCAGCAGCTAGAGCGTCTTGAGCCGCTTTCGCCATTTTTGCCCATAGGTAAGCTAGAGTTACGTAACCAGAGTACATTAGGTAATCAACAGACGCAGAACCTACTTCTTCACGGTTCTTCATAGCAGTCATACCAATCTTCATGGTTAGGTCGCCCCACTCTTTGTTTAGCTCAACAAGAGGTGCTACGAATTGCGCTAGCTCTTCGTTGTCCGCTTGTTCTTTACAGAAAGTGTGAACAATCTTAGTGAAGTTCTTCAAAGATTGACCTTGAGTCATAAGAACTTTACGACCTAGTAAGTCAAGCGCTTGGATACCAGTTGTACCTTCGTAGATAGTAGAGATACGAGTATCACGAACGATTTGCTCCATGCCCCACTCAGCGATGAAACCGTGACCACCGAATACTTGCATACCTAGGTTAGCAGACTCACAGCCCACCTCAGTTAGGAACGCTTTAGCGATTGGCGTTAGGAAACCTAATAGTTCATCAGCGGCTTTACGCGCTTCTTCAGTTTCACCTTTGTGTACGATGTCGTTTTGTTGTGCAGTTAGGTAAACCAATGCACGACCACCTTCAGCGAATGCTTTTTGAGTTAGAAGCATACGACGAACGTCTGGGTGAACGATGATTGGGTCAGCGGCTTTCTCAGGCGCTTTAGGGCCAGATAGAGAACGCATCGCTAGACGATCTTTCGCGTAAGCTAGAGCGCCTTGGAAAGAACCTTCACATGCAGTCGCACCTTGTAGTGCAGTACCGATACGTGCAGTGTTCATGAAAGTGAACATGCAGTTTAGGCCTTTGTTTTCAGGTCCGATTAGGAAGCCTTTGGCGCCATCGAAGTTCATTACGCAAGTAGCGTTACCATGGATACCCATTTTGTGTTCGATAGAACCACACGTTACAGCGTTGCGATCCGCAATTTCACCGTTTTCAACGTTGAACTTAGGTACGATGAATAGAGAAATACCTTTAGTACCTTCTGGCGCACCTGGTAGACGAGCTAGAACGATGTGAACAATGTTGTCCGCCATGTCGTGCTCACCAGCAGAGATGAAGATCTTAGTACCAGAGATAGCATAAGAACCGTCAGCATTTGGCTCAGCTTTGGTTTTTAGGATGCCTAGGTCAGAACCACAGTGAGGTTCAGTTAGACACATGGTACCCGTCCACTCACCGCTAACTAGTTTAGTTAGGTAAGTTTCTTTTTGTTCGTCAGTACCCCAAGTAGAAAGGGTATTCATTGCACCGTGAGAAAGACCTGGGTACATGCCCCAAGACCAGTTAGAAGTACCAACCATCTCAGACATTACAGTACCTAGAGACTCAGGTAGACCTTGACCGCCTACAGACTCATCGTGAGCCATTGAAGGCCAGCCGCCTTCTACGAACTGCTGATAAGCTTCTTTAAAGCCAGTTGGCGTAGTTACAGAACCGTCTTCGTGACGAGTACAACCTTCGATGTCACCAGTACGGTTAAGAGGTGCTAGAACGTTTTCACAGAATTTTGCACCTTCAGTGATGATGGCATCCACCATATCAGGAGTTGCAACATCAGCATATGCAGGAAGACTGGCGTAGTGACCAGGCATATCCAACACTTCATCAAGTACGAATTTAATTTCACGTAACGGGGCTTTATATTCTGGCATGGTAACCTCTTAGCCTACTTTTTTGACTCGTTAAGAGCCGTTAGTTGTTCATGTAAAAAGCCGGTAAACCCAAGCTTCTCTCTCATTTGCCAATCAAACTTTGTCTAAGAAATAGTCTGATTTAGCGTAAACTTCAAACAAGTGTTTGAAACATACGTTTGCAAGTGAAACTTGTCAAGGGTTTGCCTGCGCCTTTGCTGTTCAAATAAACGACAAGTATAGACCCATATCTGGACCCATAAGGCGTGATTCGCCCATAAAACAAGCGTTTGAAACTATTTACGATGATTTAAAGCAAATGGATCGTTTTCAGCTGAAATCGCTGTTTAAGGAGGTTTATGCGAGAAAAAGTTAAGCTTTTGCCGGTTTCACCCTGCAAAAGCCCAGTCTTTGTTGAAAAATAGCGATTATTTAAATGAAGTGCGGTCTTGGAATGGCTTAGGCTCTTTGCCCTTGGCTAGGCCATTGGCCATGGCAGTACGCTGGTTTTTGCGCCCTAACAAGCGAAGTTGGGTGATGCGTTCCCATAATAAAGCGCCGCGAGTGTCTTTTTTCCAAGTTTTCTTAAATAGATACTTGGTGGCCGCAATGGCATCTGGGCTTTTTTCGCAGATGACTCGGGCAAGGGCTTCGGCATCTGCAACAGGATCCGTGCTCACCTTACTAATCAGGCCATATTCCGCCCCTTCTTCGCCGCTGAAGAAACGACCCGTCATGGTCAGCTCTTGCGCTATGTCCACTCGAGTTAAGCGCGATAAGGTCACCATGCCACTCATATCCGGAATCAACCCCCATTTCATTTCAAGAATAGAGAGATTGGCATCAGGCGTCGCGATACGATAATCACAACATAAGATGATTTGCATGCCGCCCCCAAAGCAGTTGCCATGTACGGCAGCAATCACAGGCACGGGCAAGTCTCGCCAGATGTGTGCTACGCGCTGAAACATGTTGTCTTTGCCCCAAGGTAATTTGGCAAAGAATTTAGGGATCATGCTTGGGGTTTTAGAGACGGCCGCAAAATCTAATCCTGCACAAAAACTGGCCCCAGCTCCTTTCATAATGACACAACGAATGGTGCGATCTTTACGGATGCGCTTCGCCGTAGCCACCAGCTCAATAAACATCTGCTTATCTAAGCCATTGTGCTTCTCTGGACGGTTTAACGTTACATAAGCAATTTGGTCGGTTACGTCTAAAAGCACGCGAGGTTGTGAGGCTGTCATAGTCTTTCTTTTAATCGTTATTTAAATACGCGCAGGCTAGCCTGTGCAAAAGTGGTCACATTAAACGCAAATCACACAGGATTGTCGATATCGATAAATTCCACATCCAGAGAGAATTCTTGGGCCAGATGTTCACCCAAGGCTTTTGCACCATAACGCTCAGTGGCATGATGACCCGCGGCATAAAAATGGGTACCTGATTCCCGCGCATTATGCACACTTGGCTCATTAATCTCACCGGTTAAAAACGCGTCGATGCCTTGATTAATGGCGTACTGCATATAACTCTGTGCGCCACCTGTGCACCATGCGATGGTTTCTATAATGTCGTCTTCTTCACCTATGTGTTGCGGCAGTCGATTTAAACGCAATGCAATATGCTCACTTAATTCACCAGCACGCATGGGTTGGGTTAAACGCCCCACGTTACCCGGCACACGCTTATCGTTGGGGTCCAATGGACCTGTGGTTTCAAAATCCAGCACTTCAGCCAATTGCACATTGTTACCCCAGACAGGATGACTATCTAAAGGTAAGTGATACGCCAACAAGCTAATGTCGTGTTTGAGCAAGGTTTGAATGCGCTGTTTTTTAATCCCCACAATGGCTTCTGGCTCCCCTTTCCAGAAATATCCATGATGAACCAAAATGGCGTCCGCTTTGTGCGCCACCGCCGCATCAATTAAATCTTGGCAAGCGGTCACACCGGTGATGATGCGCTGAACTTCGGCACAACCCTCCACTTGCAAACCATTTGGGCAATAATCGCGAAACTGATCCACTTGCAGTTCACGATTTAAATAACTGACTAACGTGTTTAGCTTCATATCCCATACTCATTTGCGTAAACTTGCCACCATTCTCGAAGATTTGGTGGTCAGATGCAAAAGCCTGGTTTTATATCTTGGTCAATTCTTATGGGTCTGGTGATCGCCAGCCTAGCGCTTCATTTCGTGCCCAATGCCAATCCCCTTAACCAACCCGTTAAATCTTATGCTCCGGCTGTTGATCGCGCCGCGCCTTCGGTTGTGAACATTTACACCAGTAAAACGGTGCGCCAACAAGTTCATCCGTTATTAAATGACCCTTTCTTTCGCCGCTTTTTTGATCGCGCTCCTATGCCTAAAAGCCGCATTCAAAACAGCTTGGGTTCCGGCGTTGTCATTGCCGAGCCAGGATTGATTTTAACCAACAACCATGTGATCGAAGGCGCCGATGAAATATTGGTGGCCTTACACGATGGTCGTACAACCAATGCACAAGTCATCGGCACTGACAGTGAAACCGATTTAGCCTTACTGCGCATTAAACTAGACGGTGTGCCTGTAATTACTTACTCAAGACAACGCTCGTTACGCGTTGGCGACATCACTCTTGCCATAGGCAATCCATTTGGCGTGGGGCAAACCGTGACCATGGGGATTGTCAGTGCCACAGGGCGAAACCAATTAGGCATTACCACTTATGAAGATTTTATCCAAACTGACGCAGCGGTGAATCCAGGTAATTCGGGTGGCGCATTGGTGAATGCCGATGGCGCTTTAGTGGGCATTAATACGGCTATTTACAGTAAATCAGGCGGTAACCAAGGAATCGGTTTTGCGATTCCGCTGAATCATGCCTTACGCGTAGTGGCGGACTTATTGCAATACGGCCATGTGGTACGCGGCTGGCTCGGACTGGAAACCCAAGAGCTTTCGAGCAGTTTGAAACAAGCCTTTGGTTTACCCGATGCATTACAGGGTCAAGTGGTTGTGGGGGTTGTGGATAATGGACCCGCCTATGAAGCAGGACTCTTAAAAGGCGACATCGTCACCCACTTTAACGGTAAAGAAGCCACCAAAGGCACAGAAACCATGCGCCAGATTGCTAACCTTATGCCAGGTGACCAAATTAAATTAGGGGTGATTCGAAATGGTCAGTACATGGAATTTACTGCCACGTTAGGACAACGCTTACCTCAACAGTAAATCCACAATATGAATTAGGTCAGTGAGTCACTGACCTAATTCATTAATTTACTTAAAACACGATCGTCTTGTTGCCATGACGCAATACACGATCTTCCAAGTGCATGCGCACACCGCGACTTAACACCATCTTTTCCACGTCTTTGCCCAAACGCACCATGTCTTCCACCGTATCTTTATGGCTAATGCGAATCACATCTTGATCAATGATGGGACCTGCATCTAATTCTTGTGTGACATAGTGGCAAGTGGCACCGATCAATTTCACCCCGCGCTCAGAAGCTTGATGATACGGCTTAGCGCCGGCAAACGATGGTAAGAAACTATGATGAATGTTAATGATGCGACCTTCGTATTGGTCACAAACATCTCCCGGTAAGATTTGCATGTAACGGGCCAGTACAATGCTGTCGGCTTTGTGCTCTGCAATCAGCTGACTCACTCGATGAAAGTGTTCTTGTTTATTGTCTTTATCCACAGGTACATAGAAAAACGGAATACCATGCCATTCCACTAAACTGCGTAAATCATCATGATTTGAAATCACACACGGAATGTCGCACTTTAATTCGCCACTGTGCCAGCGGTGTAAAAGATCCACTAAACAATGACTCTCTTTGGAAGCCAGTAACACCAGCTTTTTATTTTCAGCACTATCAGTCACCGCCCATTCCATAGAAAACTCTTCAGCAATTGGGGCAAACTTTTGTTTGAACTCTTCTAATGAGAAAGGCAATGAATCGGCTTTGATTGAATGACGCATGAAGAACCAGCCACTCACCGGGTCGGCATAATGGTTCGCTTCCACTATCCAGCCGCCATGACTAGAAACAAACTGACCTACTTTTGCCACAATGCCCACACCGTCAGGGCATGAAATAATCAATCGAAATGTACGTTGCATATTCTCACCTTAAAATTTGGCCCTGTTATAAACGCTATTGGCCATAAACTCAATCTCCCCTTGAATATAGACGCCCGCAGCGCCACAATGTGAAAAATGTCATATCAAATGAAGTTCTTATGCGCTTACTGCTAATCCTATCTGTTTTGGTTCTTCAAGCTTGTAGCACTGCATCCAATGTCCGCTTATATCAAGGCCCGGCACTTCCTAATGAAATGGAAACCACCTTGGTCTTACCATTGAACTTCGAACTATTATCGTTAGACGGGCAAGACATCGCACAGTTTGAACAAACGTTTCGAAACCACGCGCTAAACATCAAACTCACACCGGGTTTCCACACGCTTGTTTTGCAATACAGTGATATTTGGGAGATCGATAACGAGAATCACGACAAGCTCACTACCGGCCAATTAACCTTTACTGGCAGCTTTAAAGAAGGCGAGTGTTTCCTCATACAAACACCACCACTAAATACTTATGCACAAGCACAAGCTTTTACTCAGTCCCCTTCGGTGAATCTTGTGAGCGATCAACAAACGCTAGCGGGCAGTCATATCGCCAAGGCGGACCCGCTCACCTTTAAAAAAGATGAAACGACGCAAGAAATTTCATATCCTCATCTCAGACAGTTAAAATTTTGGTGGCAACAAGCCAGCTCGTATGAGAAACAACAATTTGAGCAGTGGATAAAATCCGCTGAATAGGAGCATGTGATGCCCTTTATCATGATTGATCAAGGCAGTACCGCTATCCGACATTACACCACCCCGAAACAATCAGGGACCTCTCCTACTGCTCAAACCAATCCAGCCCGTAAAGTAGAAGTTCAATCAAAAACCGGCCATCAAGCCTATCAAC